>JAHFVB010000143.1 GCA_023264755.1 Mycobacterium sp.
CGTCGCGCGCTCGCTGCAGGCGGAGCCCGATGTCCCGCAGGTGGTGAGGGGCATCGTCGAGGCGGTCATCGACACGGTTCCCGGCGCTGAGGCGGCCGCAGTGTCGCTCTGGGAAGGCAAGGTGTTGCGCACCGTCGCCGCCACCAGCGACATGGCGAGCCGGATCAACGCCATCGAGCACGACCTCGACGAAGGACCCTGTGCGCAGGCGGTGCTCGAACAACGCAGCTACCGCATCGACGACATGTCGACCGATGCCCGGTGGCCCCGCTTTGCCGCCGCTGCCGCAGCGCACGGAACGCGGTCGATGCTCGGTTACCGGCTCTTCACCAGCGGGTTGACCCTTGGCGCCTTGGACATCTATTCCTCGAAGGTCAACGCGTTCGACGCGCAGGCGGAGGTCATCGGGGAACTGTTCGCCGCGCACGCCGCCATTGCCCTCGTCGGATCGACTCAGCGAGCCGATTGGCAGGCCGCGCTGAGCTCGCGTGACCTCATCGGCATGGCAAAGGGCATCTTGATGCACCGTGAGCGCATTTCCGACGAGCAAGCCTTCGCGCTGCTCGTCGCTACCTCCCAACGAGCCGCAATCAAGCTCTACGACTTGGCCGTCTGGCTGGTAGACGACGCCAACGAGGCTGCGCGCCGCCCTACTTGAGCGCCAGGGGTGCGATCAGGACCGGGGTGCCCGGGGGTCAATCGTGGCGCGCCGTAGCCAGGTCTTGGCCTCGTCCATTGCGAAGCGCTGCGATTACAGCAAATTCATATTCGGTACTTAATGTGACTAACATTTATGCACGCAAATCCTGAATGTGCGCTGATGGATTGTCGATGTGGCTCAAGCCGACATGTGCTTGCCGAACCGTGCCGAGCTCATCGCTCGGCACGGTTCTTCCGGCGCGGTGAGCTCGACTATTGCAGACTGGCGGATCGCAAAGCAGCACTTGCTCCGTCTTGCCGAGCGTAGCTGGGTCATCGAATTATCCGATGTATTCATTGCTGCGATGTATTCGCCGATGGTCGGCTACGCTTGAGTCAATAACCCTTAAACAGCCAAGGGCTTCGAAACTTCCCATTTGAAGAATGGAATCATTTTGAATCGCTCGGAGCCTGGCTGCTGCATCGTGCCCGCAAACGACGATGCAGCGTCTGACCCGGAACGCCTGCTGCCGCATCTGCGGTGGGAACTGGAGCAGGTGATGTCGCGGGTACGGCCGCAGGATCTGTCCGGAGTGGAGCTAGCCGCGCTACTGGCGGTGCTGGCCCCAGCTCACTGCCGGGTTATCGGCGGACCAGCCAGCCGGCCAAGCTTGACCGTCCTGGACAGTTGCGGCCAGCACTCGGCGCCGGATCTCGCTTAGCAGGGAGTCGATCGACGCACCGCTGAGGTCGCCGGTGAGCGTAGTCAGTTCCACGACCCCCAGTTCGGTGCTGGACAGGTAGTCCGCAGCGACCAGCGCCTCGACCGGTGACCGGCCGTAGGCCCGGGCGAAGGCCACCACGGCTTCGGCCCGCGGGGTGTTGGTGCCACGCTGCCAGCGCGAGATGCTGGACTGGTCGATGCCGGTCGCTGCGGCGATGTCCTTCTGTGCCGTATGTCCCGTCACCGTCCCCACGTAGCGCCACCACGTCGCCGGGGTCACCACGTCGGGAGTCGGTGCCACGGACGCGGAGTCGGTGGGACGAGAAGTGGAGGGGTTCTGGCTTCTTGGCGGCATAGCAGCATGATTCCCATCGCTGAGTTACCGCACCTCGGGTGTTCCGATGCCTTCAAGAACGTCGTCTCGAGGAGAAGTGAGGCACATAGTAGCACTGCGTGCATGCATACCTGCATAATTATATGCTGAGTCGCATAGTTCATGGTTGGACATGCTTACCATCAGCTCACCGGCACCGTTCCGCGTGGCAGGATCAGCGGAAGGTCGTTGTAGGTGACGATGCCAGGGGCGGCCGCGACGACCGCGGGTATGGCGATCAGCGGCGGAGTCGCCGTCATGATGTGCCCGAGCACCATGAACTCCTCGAGTGTCGTCGCCTCGAAGTCCGGCGGCGGCAGGAAGCCCACCTTCATGGTCACCGTCGGGCGGCCAGCGACCTCGATGACCCAGCCGTCCTGCTCGATGTGCCAGTCCGGCTCCAGGGTCTGACCCTTCCGCCACCTCACCGCGATCTCGACGCGGGTGACACCGCCGACCAAGCCCTTCCAACTGGCGTACACCCCGGCTACGCAGCCCGCGGGGATGGTCCACGAGCCCAGGTCGAGATCCTCGGTGGTCTGCGCGTATTCGGCGTCGCAGCGCACCTCGTCGAGCTCGATGCCGAGCGCGTCGGCCACCATGCGCACCGCTTCGCCGAAGACGCCGGTGCCGTGCGCGGTCATGGCCTGCAGGTCCGGATGGTCGATCGGCTGTCCGAATCCGACCGGCCGTTCGGTGGCCGGCGAGTCGTAGAACGTGGTGTCGGCGGCCTCGTTGACCGTGATCTTGTCGACCCGGTCGCAGATGCCCGCCGCCACCACCGACAGCTGGTTGACGTACCCGGGACTGATGCCCGATCCGAACATCGTCGAACCGCCGGCCGCGCAGGCCGCGGCGATCTTGTCGCGGCCCGCGCCCTGGTTGTGGCCGGTGATGAACGACGCGGTCGCGACCACGTTGACGCCCGCCGAGAGGATCCGGACCAGTTCGTCGACGTCGATCCACATCGGGTTGTAGACGACGACGTCGGGCTTCAGGGCCAGCAGTGCGTCGACGTCGTTGGTGGCGGTGACGCCAAGCGGCTCGATTCCGGCCAGCTCGCCAACGTCACGTCCGACCTTGTCCGGTGACCAGGCGTAGCAGCCGATGAGTTCGAGCGTCGGATTGCGGGCGATGGCTGCCACCGAGCTCTTGCCGACATTGCCCGTCGTCCACTGAACGACCCGATATGGAGTGTTTGGCACTCGCTCAGCATAGGGGCGGTCACCTGGCCGCTCAGGCCTTTTTGCTCAACTCAGGAGCCGAGTGCGGCCTTGCCGACGCGCTGCTCGCCCGCCCGGTCGATCCACACCAGTTCGACCACGTCGCCCGGGTAGTGCCGGTCGAGCACGCTGGTCAGCGAGGTGGCCGAATTCAGCTGAATACCGTCGATGCTGACCAGCACGTCGCCGTCGTGCAGCCCCGCTTGCTGGGCCGGACCGCCGTGCAGGACCTCGTGGATGATTACGCCAGGCAGCGACTCCTGCTGCTCCCTGGAGCTGACGCCCACGCCCAACAGGGTCGGCGGCCCGATGTGCACCGAGTCGCTGGGCACCCCCGAACGGATCTGGCCGGCCACCGCCATCGCGTCGTTGATCGGAATGGCGAAGCCCTTGCCGCCAGGTCCCATCCGGTAGTTCAGCGTCGCCGCGGTGGTCATGCCGACGACCTGTCCCGCGCCATTCACCAGCGGGCCACCGGAGTCGCCCGCGCGCACCGGCGCCGCGAACTCGATCAACCCGGTCATCTGGTTGGAGCTACCGGTCAACTCGTCCTTGGCGGAGATGGTGCGCCCGAAACCGACCACCTGGCCGGTCTCCTGAGTAAGCGGACTGCCCGAGCCGCTGGCGTTCCCGAGCGCCACGACGGGGTCGCCCTCGGCCAGTCGCGACGAATCGCCCAGGGGTCCGACCGGCAGGCCGGAAACGCCCCGCAGCTGGATGACCGCGACGTCGTGCACCCGGTCGTAGCCGACGAGATCGGCCGGGAACGACCGGCCCGCCACCGAGGCGGTGATGCGGTCCGCGCCCTGTACCACGTGAAAGTTCGTCAGCACCACACCGCCGGGATCCAGCACGACGCCAGTGCCTGCGCCGATCGCGTGCTGGTAGTTGATGGTGGTGTCGATGCGCGCCACGGCTGGTTCGACCTGCCCAATGGCAGCGGTCATGTCGGCAGGGACCGCCGAGGCCGGAGCGGGCGCGACCATGGCAAGCGTCGAGCAGACTGCGATGGCGGTGATGGTTCGCCACCGGGACTGAATCCTGCGCATGCACGACCTTCCGCGGCTAGCTGGAGCGCTACGCCTCAATTCTGACGGTGATTGCCCCAACTGTCGAAACACCGACCGCCGTCGTTACTCGTCCAGCGCGACGCCGCCGCTGCGGCGTCGGAAGCGCGTCGCCGATCTTCCGCCGGGACGGCGGTTCTTCAGCTTGCCCTCCGGCGCGTCATCGGAGCCCGAATCGGCGTGGGACAGTTCGTCCGACGAGACCTGCTCGGCCTCCTGAGCAGGCTCGCGCGGCTCGGCCTCGGCGTCGTCGGAGTCTTCGGTTTCGGCCGGCGCCTCGACCTCGTCGACCTCGACCGCGTCAGTCTCTTCGACGACGTCGGTCTGCTCCTTCGACTTGCGGCGTCCGCGGCGAGTCGAAGGCGACTTGAGCTTGATGGGTTTCGGAGGAGGCGGCGGCAATTCGGCCACGAACGCGAGCTGGAAGCCGAGGACACCCAACACCGCCAACGCAGCCGCGGCACCATAAATGCCGAACAGCCACTGGCCGGCCCGATCGAGGTTCAGCCAGTGCTCGGCGACGGCCGTGCCCACGATCAGCACACCGGCGAGTACGTGAAGCACGATCGACCCGAGCCGCAGCGACAGTGCCAACGCGGGGGTGCCGAATTCCGGCTTACGGGTGCTCAACCACGTGAACACCACCGGCAGTGCGGCCAAGCCGACGAACAGTCCGTCGACGATGCGCATCGTCATGCCCAGCGTGGGGCTCCACACCCCGGTCAGTTCCCACCACCGCGGCAGTACGAAGACGAAGTAGAGCGCTGCAGCCACCAGGAAGAAGCTCGCGTGCCAGGTGACCGCGATCCAGCGCCGCATGCTCCTCCTTGAGTCCTACTAGTCCCTCGGTGGGACGGGTGGCTCGGGTTCGGGGGTGCGACCGGCCGACTTCAGCCAGTCGCACCCCGAACCGAGCGCGGAGGATAGGGGATTTGAACCCCTGAGGGCTATTAACCCAACCCGCGTTCCAGGCGAGCGCCATAGGCCACTAGGCGAATCCTCCGCGGGCCATGGTAGCCGACCAGGCTCGGTGGGCTGACATGCCGATGCTCCGCTGCGCTCCTGCCCGCCGATCTCGTTCCCCGGGTCGCTCCGCTCCTGCCCGCCGGTGCCCGGGTACTACACTCGTCGTCGGACCCCGCGCGGCGTCCATCCTGTGAACTCCCCCAGGGCCGGAAGGCAGCAAGGGTCAATGGGCTCTGTCGGGTGCGCGGGGTCCCCTTTTCTTCTGTGGTTTCTCCTGTGGTCAGGTCAACGGCCCCACACGAAAGGTCCAGCTGTGGAGTTCCAGTCTCTCGGCCGTGACGATCTGCAGGCGCAGCACGAGCAGCAGCGCCGCAACTACGCCGACCTGCAAGCCAAGAAGCTCAGCCTCGACCTCACCCGCGGTAAGCCCTCGCCGGCCCAGCTCGACCTGTCCAACGCCCTGCTGGAGCTACCCGGATCGGGGAAGGACTCCTACCGAGCCGACGACGGGACCGATACCCGCAACTACGGCGGCCTCCACGGGCTGCCCGAGTTGCGCGCCATCTTCGGTGAGCTACTCGGAATCCCGGTGCCCAACCTGATCGCGGGCAACAACGCCAGCCTCGAGCTCATGGACGACGTGGTGGTGTTCGGGCTACTGCACGGCGCCGTCGACTCGCCGCGGCCCTGGATCGAAGAGCCCGTGGTGAAGTTCCTCTGCCCAGCGCCGGGGTATGACCGGCACTTCGCGATCACCGAGAGCTTCGGCATCGAAATGGTGACCGTGCCAATGCGTGAGGACGGACCCGACGTCGACCTCGTCGAGGAACTCGTCGCGGCGGACCCGGCGATCAAGGGCATGTGGTGTGTGCCGGTGTACTCCAACCCGACGGGGGTCACCTACTCCTGGGAGAACGTGCGCAGGCTGGTGCAAATGCGCACCGCGGCAAGCGATTTCCGGTTGTTCTGGGACAACGCCTACCCGGTGCACACGCTGACCCACGACTTCGTCCGTCAGGTCGACGTGCTGGGGCTCGCCGCCAAGGCCGGCCACCCGAACCGGCCCTACGTCTTCAGCTCGACCTCGAAGATCACCTTCGCCGGCTCTGGGGTGAGCTTCTTCGGCGGCTCGCTGGGAAACATCGCCTGGTACCTGCAGCACGCGGGCAAGAAGACCATCGGTCCCGACAAGGTCAACCAACTGCGGCACCTGCGGTTCCTCGGCGATGCCGACGGGGTACGGCTGCACATGCAGCGCCACCAGGCGATTCTGGCGCCGAAGTTCGCGCTGGTCGCCGAGATCCTCGAGGACCGGCTGGCGGACTCCAAGATCGCGTCGTGGACCGATCCCAAGGGCGGCTACTTCGTCAGCCTGGACGTCTGGCCCGGTACCGCACGGCGCACCGTTGCGTTGGCCAAGGATGCGGGCATCGCACTCACCGAGGCAGGCGCGGCGTTCCCCTACCGAAAAGACCCGGAGGACAAGAACATCCGCATCGCCCCGTCGTTCCCGGGACTATCCGACGTTCGCGAAGCCATCGACGGCCTATCCACGTGTGCTTTGCTGGCGGCGACCGAGTCGCTGCTCGAGCGTGACTAGCCGGCCGCGCGTCGGCGGGGCTCGGTAGGTTTGGCGTCGTGGCCCTCTATCGCAAGTACCGACCCGCCTCCTTCGCCGAAGTGGTGGGCCAAGAGCACGTCACCGAGCCGCTGTCCACCGCGCTGGAATCGGGCCGCATCAACCACGCCTACCTGTTCTCCGGGCCGCGCGGCTGCGGCAAGACCTCCTCGGCGCGCATCCTGGCCCGGTCCCTCAACTGCGAGCAGGGCCCGACGGCCACTCCGTGTGGGGTGTGCGACTCCTGCGTCGCGCTGGCACCCAACGGGCCGGGCAACGTCGACGTGTCCGAACTGGACGCTGCCAGCCACGGCGGCGTCGACGACACCCGCGAACTGCGCGACCGGGCGTTCTACGCCCCCGCCCAGTCTCGGTACCGCATCTTCATCGTCGACGAGGCGCACATGGTCACCACGGCCGGTTTCAATGCGCTGCTCAAGATCGTCGAGGAACCACCCGAGCACCTGATCTTCGTGTTTGCCACCACCGAGCCGGAGAAGGTCTTGCCGACCATCCGCTCGCGTACGCACCACTATCCGTTCCGGTTGCTGGCGCCCAAGACCATGCGCGGGCTGCTCGAGCGCATCTGCGCGCAGGAGGGTGTCGTCGTCGACGAGACCGTCTACCCGCTGGTGATCCGGGCCGGCGGCGGCTCACCTCGGGACACCCTCTCGGTACTGGACCAACTGCTGGCCGGGTCCGAAGGCGGACGGGTGGTCTACTCCCGCGCACTCGCGCTGCTCGGGGCGACCGACCTCGAACTCATCGACGACGCCGTCGACGCGCTGGCCGCCGGCGACGCCGCGGCCATGTTCGGCGCCGTGGAGGCCGTCATCGATGCCGGCCACGACCCCAGGCGGTTCGCCACCGACCTGCTCGAACGCTTCCGCGACCTCATCGTGCTGCAGGCCGTGCCCGACGCTGCCGCCCGCGGTGTCGTCGACGCGCCTGGCGACGTGCTCGAGCGCATGCGGGATCAGGCTTCGCGAGTGGGCACGGCGACCCTGACGAGGTACGCCGAGGTGGTACACGCGGGGCTGGGCGAGATGCGCGGAGCCACCGCGCCCCGGCTGCTGCTCGAAGTGGTGTGCGCGCGGCTGTTGCTGCCTTCGGCCAGCGACACGGAATCGGCGTTGCTGCAACGGGTCGAGCGCATCGAGACGCGGCTCTCCATGGGGGCCCCCTCCGATGCGGCCGACGGCGGCCTGGCGGCGCCGGCCGTCGCTTCGGCCAAGCAGTACGTGCGAAAGGCCAACGCTGCGCCGCCCGCTGCGGCTCCCACTCCGGTGAGCGAGCCGCCTCAAGGCGTTGCCGCGGCGCTACCCACGCCACCGCCCGTCCTCGCGCGGCTGGCCGCGAAAGCGGCTGCACCGCAAGCCGCCCCACCCGCGGCTGCGGCCTCACCAACGCCCGCGGCCCCTGAGCCCGCACCCACCGCGGCTGCACCGGCCCCCGCGGCCGCAGCACCGACACCTGCACCCGCAGTTCCGGCGGCAGCCGCACCCCCGGAGCCGCAAGCCGCGGCGCCCGAGCCCCAGCCCGAACCCCAGCGCGAACCAGTGGCCGCCGACCCGAAGCCCGCGGCCCGTGAGCCCGAGCCCGTGGCTGCCCAGCCCGTGGCTGCCCAGCCCGAGCCCGTGGCCCCAGAGCCAGATCCGGGCACCGGCAACCCGGATGCCGCGGCGATCCGCCGACAGTGGACGACGGTGATGGACAAGGTGCGGGAACGCAGTCGCACCATGTCGGCGATGCTGGCCGGCGCCATGGTGCGCTCCGTCGACGGCACCACTCTGGTACTCGCCCACGAGTCCGCGAATCTCGCGAAACGACTTGGCGAACAACGGAATCTCGACGTCATCCAGGATGCGCTGCGCGACGCGCTGGGGCTGCAGTGGCGCGTTCGGTACGAAGTCGGGGCCTCCGATGCGCAACCGCAGGTCGTCGAGGATCCCCAGCTCGAAGAGGAACGCATGCTCGCCGAGGCCGCGGCCAGCCCCGATGCGGGGCCGCGTCGCGACCCCGAGGAAGCGGCGCTGGAACTACTTCAAAGCGAACTCGGCGCCCGCAAGATCGACGGCTAGGCCGTCCACCACGGCCGCAGCGGCAGCCCGCCGTCGCCGCCCTTGTTGTCGAGCTTGACGGCCAGTACCTGGTGCAGCTGTACGACGTTCGTCTCGAAGCCCACCCGCGAGCCGGCCATGTACAGGCCCCACACCTTGGCGGTGGGCAACCCGACCTCTGCGACGGCCTCGTCCCAGTGCTCGACGAGATTGCGGCACCAGTCGCGCAGCGTCAACGCGTAGTGGTGACGCAGGTTCTCCTCGTGCACCACTTCGAGCCCGACGTCCTGGGCCTCGGTGATGATGCGGCCCGAACCGGTGAGCTCCCCGTCGGGGAACACGTAGCGGTCGATGAATCCGCCCGCCGCCGCTCCGCTGCGGTTCTCGGGTCGGGTGATGCAGTGGTTGAGCAGCAACCCTCCCGTGCGCATCTTCGACTTCAGGAAGCGGAAGTAGGCCGGGTAGTTCGCGACGCCGATGTGCTCGGTCAAGCCGATCGACGACACCGCGTCGAACCCGGACTCTCGTACGTCGCGATAGTCGCAGTGGCGTACCTCGGCCAGCTCGGACAGGCCCTGCTCTTCGATGGCCCGTTGGGCCCACGTCGCTTGTTCCTTGGACAGGGTGACGCCGGTGGCCTTCACTCCGTGTCGGGCGGCGTAGCGCACCATGCTGCCCCACCCGCAGCCCACGTCGAGCAGTCGGTCGCCCGGCTTCAGCCGCAGCTTCTCGAATACCAGCCGGTACTTGTTCTCCTGGGCCACTTCCAACGAGGCGTCGGCGTCGGGGTACGCGGCGCACGTGTAGGTCATCGAGGGGCCGAGCACCCACTCGTAGAACGTGTTCGACACGTCGTAGTGGTGGTGGATGGCCTCGGCGTCACGAATCTTGCTGTGCCGCATACCTTCCACGATTCGCCGCCACCGCGGTTGGGCTTCCTGCGGCGGGGGGGCGATGGGCC
>JAHFVB010000005.1:0-12225 GCA_023264755.1 Mycobacterium sp.
ATTTCGGCTCCACCGAGGGATTCGTCGTCGGACTCCTCGCCGGTGGCCATCTTCACCAGCGGCGGACCGGCGAGGAAGACCTTGGAGCGTTCCTTGATCATCACCACGTGATCGGACATGCCGGGGATGTAGGCCCCGCCGGCCGTCGAATTGCCGAACACCAGCGCGATGGTCGGGATGCCCGCGGCCGACAGCCGAGTCAGGTCGCGGAACATCCGCCCACCGGGGATGAAGATCTCCTTCTGGGTGGGCAGGTCCGCGCCACCGGACTCCACCAGCGAGATCACCGGCAGGCGGTTCTCCAACGCAATCTGGTTGGCCCGCAAGATCTTCTTGAGTGTCCACGGATTGCTGGTGCCGCCCTTGACCGTCGGATCGTTGGAGACGATCAGGCATTCCACGCCTTCGACGACGCCGATGCCCGCCACCACGCTGGCGCCGACGGTGAAGGCGGTGCCCCAGGCGGCCAGTGGGCTGAGTTCCAGGAAGGGTGCGTCGGGATCGAGCAGCAGCTCGATGCGTTCGCGTGCGGTCAGCTTGCCGCGGGCGTGGTGGCGGGCGACGTACTTCTCGCCGCCGCCGGCCAGCGCCTTGGCGTGCTCGGCATCCAGTTCGGCTAGCTTGGCGAGCATCGCCTCCGCCGCGTCCGAGTACGCCACCGAGCGCGGGTCGAGGGTGGAGCCCAAGGTGGTCATGCTTGGTATCCAAGCGTTTTGGCGGCCAATGAGGTGAGTATTTCCGTGGTTCCGCCGCCGATGCCGATGATGCGCATGTCGCGGTACTGCCGCTCGATCTCGGATTCGGCCATGTAGCCCATTCCTCCGAATAGCTGCACGGCCGCATTCGCCACCCACTCGCCGGCCTCGACGGCGGTGTTCTTGGCGAAGCACACCTCGGCGATCAGGTTGGCGTCGCCGGCAAGCTGACGCTCCACGACGTGACGGGTGTACACCCGGGCCACGGCGACGCGGCGGGCCATCTCGGCGAGCGTGTTCTGCACCGACTGCCGGGAGATCAGCGGTCGACCGAAGGTCTCCCGGTTGCGGCACCACTCGACGGTGAGGTCGAGACACCGTTGTGCGCTCGCGTAGGCCTGCGCTGCGAGCCCGACGCGTTCGGAGACGAAGGCCGCCGCGATCTGGAGGAAGCCGGAATTCTCCGGCCCGATCAGATTGGCCGCGGGCACTCGCACGTCGGTGTAGGACAGTTCGGCGGTGTCCGACGAGCGCCAGCCCATCTTCTCCAGCTTGCGGGTGACCTCGAAACCCGGTGTGCCCTTGTCGACGACGATGAGCGAAACACCGGCCGCCCCGGGGCCGCCGGTGCGGGCTGCGGTCACCACGTAGTCGGCCCGGACCCCGGACGTGATGTAGGTCTTGGCGCCGTTGAGCACGTACTCGTCGCCCTCCCGGACCGCCTTGGTGGTCAGGTGTCCGACGTCGGAGCCGCCACCGGGTTCGGTGATGGCCAACGACCCGATCTTGGCTCCGCTCAGCGTGGGGCGCACGTAGGTGTCGATCAGCCGTTGGTCGCCCGAGGCGATCATGTGCGGCACCGCGATACCGCAGGTGAACAGCGAGGCGAACACCCCGCCCGGCGTACCGGCCTGATGAAGCTCCTCGCAGATGATGACCGCGTCGACGCCGTCGCCACCACCGCCGCCGACTGCCACCGGGAAGCCCGCGCCGAGCAGGCCCATGTCGCCGGCCCGGCGGTGTAGTTCGCGGGGCAGCTCGCCGCTGCGCTCCCACTCGTCGACGTTCGGCAGGATCTCGCGTTCGGCGAAGTCGCGCACCGTCTTTCGCAGTGCGTCACGTTCGGGGGTAGTCCAGATGCTCATGACAGCAGTTCCTCCGGGATGTCGAGCTGGCGGGCCCGTAGCCATTCGCCGAGCCCCTTGGCCTGAGGGTCGAAGCGGGCTTGGTAGGCGACGCCCTGGCCCAAGATGCCCTCGATGACGAAGTTGACCGCCCGCAGGTTGGGCAACAGGTGCCGGGTGACGGCGAGTTCGGCGGTTTCGGGAAGCAGTTCGCGCAGCTTGTCGACGGTCAACGCGTGGGCCAGCCACTGCCACTGCCGGTCGGTCCGCACCCACACCCCGACGTTGGCGTTGCCGCCCTTGTCGCCGCTGCGGGCACCGGCGATGGTGCCGAGCGGGACGCGGCGCGTGGGTCCGGCGGGGAGGGGTTCGGGCAGGGCGCCAGGTGGCACCGGCTCGAGCGCCTTGGTCTCGGTGGCCGGGGTGACGTCGGTGCGACGGCCGTCGGCGTGCACCGCGACATGGGGTACCTCGGAGGCGTCGACGTAACCGGCGGTGAAGACGCCGTAGACCTGACCGTCGGACGGCGGGGCCGTGGTCGTGAAGCCCGGGTAACTGGCCAGGGCGAGTTCGACGGCGGCCGAGGAGAATTGGCGACCGACGAGGGCGGGGTCCGGATCGCGCACCACGCACCGGTACAGGGCGGTCGCGGTTTCCTCGGTGTCTGCATCGGGGTGGTCGGTGCGGGCCAGCGTCCACTCGAGCTCGGCGGGCTTGACCTTCAGGCCGGCTTCGAGTTGGCGGCGTACCAGGTCGGCCTTCGCCTCGATGTCCAGACCGGTGAGGACGAAGGTGGCGGAGTTCCGGAACCCGCCGATGGCGTTGAGTGACACCTTGAGCGTCGGGGGTGGGGGTTCGCCGCGCACGCCGCGCAGGCGGACCCGGTCGGGCCCGTCGGCCTCGAGTTCGAGACTGTCGACCCGCAGCGTGACGTCCGGGTTGGCGTAGCGCGCGCCGCCGATCTCGTAGAGCAACTGTGCGGTGACGGTGTCGGTGCTGACCAGTCCGCCGGTGCCGGGGTGCTTGGTGATCACCGACGTCCCGTCGGCGTGGATCTCGGCGATCGGAAAGCCGGGGCGGAAGACGTCGGGACCGTTGGATAGCTCGGTGAAGAACGAGAAGTTGCCGCCCGTGGCTTGGGTGCCGCACTCGATGACGTGGCCCGCGGCCACCGCGCCGGCCAGCGCGTCGTAGTCCGTCCGGGCCCAGCCGAAGTGCGCGGCCGCCGGGCCGACGATGACCGAGGCGTCGGTGACGCGACCGGTGACGACGACGTGCGCGCCGTTGTCGAGGCAGTCGGCGATACCCCACGCACCGAGGTAGGCGTTGGCCGCGAGACACGTGCCGAATCCGAGTTCTGCCGCCCGTCCGATCAGGTCGTCGCCCTCGACGTGGGCGACCTCGACCGACAGTCCCAGCCGTTCGGCGAGTGTCCGGACGGCGGCGGCCAGGGCCGCTGGGTTCAGTCCGCCCGCGTTGGCGACGATCTTCACGCCGCGCTCCACCGCCAGCCCGAGCGATTCCTCCAGCTGGGTGAGGAAGGTCTTGGCGTAGCCGCGGTCCGGGGACTTGGCGCGGTCCCGCGCCAAGATCAGCATCGTGAGTTCGGCCAGGTAGTCGCCGGTCAGGTAGTCCAACTCGCCGCCGGTGAGCATTTCCTTCATCGCGACATGCCGGTCGCCGTAGAAACCCGAGCAGTTGCCGATCCGGACGGGCGGTGCACTCCGCGTCGCATTGCGACCCGTCTCCGTCGACGTCACAGCTCTCCCATCGCAGTCATTGCGCTCCCAACCAACTAGTAGGTTAGTGGCTACCGCTGGTACTGAGTCAAGGCCTGCGGGCATCCGCAGGTCGATTGTGCGCTCGGCCCGGAAACACGGGGCCGATTGCCGCCAGGTGGCCCGCCACGAACGCCCGATACTGAGTCGGTGACGTCGCGACCGATGCTCGCCCTCGTGGGACTGCTCTGGTCTGTGTGTGGAGTCGTCATCGGACTCAGCCCGCCGCCGAGCGAGGGCCGCCGGGCGGCGCTGTTGCCGTTCGCGGGCTGGCTGATCGCCTTCGGCGGTGGGTACGCACTGGTCAAGGCCATTCGCGGCACCCAAGGCTCGCTCGGTGGAAAGGCGCCCCGGCACTCGAACGGGCGAGAGGCGTCGCGTGGCAACGCGCTTCGGCTGCTGGTCTCGACGGTCCTGGCGGTGCCGATGGCCGCCTTCACCCTTTGGCGGGGCATCGACCAACGAATGCCGTCGATGTTCTGCGTCGGCCTGGTGATCGCCAGCGCGGTGGTGCTGACCGCCCAGGACGCCTGGTCGGCGGCGGTCAACCTCATCGGTGGCCGCCGGTGAGCGCCCACTGACCGCCAGCTGGCGAATTGGCTACCTTCGCCGGCGCTGCGGACCTATAGTCCCGGCATGGTCCGCAGCTCCATCGCCGCAGCCGCAGCCGTTGCCGCCGCCCTCGCGGCGCTGGCCATCGGGCCTCCCGCACCGGCTCTGGCGACGCCGAGCCCGGACCGCCCAGCCGTCCACTCGTCGGGGATGTCCGCCGAGTTTCCGGTCGGGAGGTGCATCGAAATCCCCAGCAGCATGCCGACGGACCTGGCGGTCGCGATCTCCGACCCGCGCTACGTCACCTCGGTGCCCTGCACGGATCCCAACCGGAACTATCGGGTCGTGGCGCACGTACCCGAAGAAAGTCAGTGCGGTCCGGAAACCAGCCGGGTTTACTACACCCATGACGTGGTGGTGCTCTGCACAGTCCGGGCCTAGGGGCGCCCGCGGAGCCCATTTTTGGAGGCTGAGCACCTCACCGGCTATTCTTTAGGGCAATTGCCGACGCCCGAATACTCGCGCGGCAGCAGCAGGATTGCCGGCTCCGCCGGCGACCCCCCTCAAGAGGAGACGTCGATATGGCTGTGCCCAAGCGCAGGATGTCGCGCGCGAACACCCGTAGCCGGCGCGCGCAATGGAAGGCCACCACCACCGGGCTCGTCGGTGTGACGGTCGCCGGCCAGCAGCACAAGGTGCCGCGCCGGCTGCTCAAGGCCGCCCGCCTCGGCCTGATCGACCTCGACCGTCGCTAGCCCGTTCGTCGCCCGGCGGACCCCGACTAAAACCTAGGTCCGCGGCGCGCCTCTCAGGCCACTCTCAGATGGTGGGTTGACACTGTGGCTGTGCGCATTCTTGTCGTCGACGACGATCGCGCGGTCCGCGAATCACTGCGCCGCTCACTCGCCTTCAACGGGTATTCGGTCGACTTGGCACAAGACGGGCAGGAAGCGCTCGACCTCATCGCGAGCAACCGCCCCGATGCCGTCGTGCTCGACGTGATGATGCCTCGCATGGACGGCCTTCAGGTCTGCCGGCACCTGCGCAGCACCGGTGACGACCTTCCAATCCTGGTGTTGACCGCCCGCGATTCGGTATCCGAACGCGTCGCCGGCCTGGACGCTGGGGCCGACGACTACCTGCCCAAGCCGTTCGCGCTGGAAGAATTGTTGGCCCGGATGCGAGCGCTGTTGCGCCGCACGGCGCTCGACGACCACACCGAATCGGCGACGATGACCTTCGCCGACCTCAGCCTCGATCCCATGACCCGCGAAGTGACCCGCGGCGACCGACAGATCAGCCTCACCCGCACCGAGTTCGCGCTGCTGGAAATGCTCATTGCGAACCCGCGCCGAGTGCTGACTCGAAGCCGGATCCTCGAAGAGGTCTGGGGCTTTGACTTCCCGACGTCCGGCAATGCGCTCGAGGTGTACGTCGGTTACCTGCGACGCAAGACGGAAGCCGAGGGCGAGCCGCGCTTGATTCACACCGTGCGAGGGGTGGGTTATGTGCTGCGCGAGACGCCGCCCTGATGGCTGGGACCAAGACGCCGACCAAGCTGCCGTTCTGGTGGCGAGCGCGCGAGCGGCGAGCCTCCGACGTCAGCACGGCGGGCCTGCACGACGCCAGTTCGGTGTCGCTGCGCTGGCGGGTGATGCTGCTGGCCATGTCGATGGTGGCGATGGTCGTCGTGCTCATGGCCGTTGCGGTGTACGTCGTGGTTTCCCGCGCGCTCTACCAGGACATCGACAATCAACTGCAGACTCGCGCGCGGCTGTTGGTCGAAAGTGGGTCGCTGGCGGCTGATCCGGGCAAGGCCATCGAGGGCACCGCCTACTCCGACGTCAACGCGATGCTGGTGAACCCGGGCCGCGCGGTGTACGCCACCAGCCAGGAAGGCCAGACGCTTCCGCTGGGGCAGCCCGAGAAGGACGTCATCCAAGGTCACCTGCTGTGGTCCCTGCGGACGACGAACTACCAGCGGGTGCTGGCCATTCACCTGTCCAACGGCAGCTCGCTCCTGATCTCGAAGAACATGGTGCCCACCGCCAAGGTGCTCAACAGGTTGGGGACCATTCTGCTGATCGTCGGCGGGGTGGGCATGGCGGTGGCGGCCATCGCCGGCGGGACCGTCGCCCGCACCGGGCTGCGACCGGTGGCCCGATTGACCGAGGCCGCCGAACGGGTCGCCCGTACCGACGATCTGCGGCCGATTCCCGTCCACGGCAGTGACGAACTCGCCCGACTCACCGAGGCGTTCAACAAGATGCTGCGCGGGCTGGCGGACTCTCGCGATCGACAGGCCCGGTTGGTCTCCGATGCCGGCCACGAACTGCGCACGCCACTGACTTCGCTACGCACCAACGTCGAGTTGTTGATGGCGTCGATGCGACCGGGTGCGCCGAGGTTGCCCGATGACGAGATGGCCGGGCTACAGTCCGACGTGATCGCTCAGATCGAAGAACTGTCGACCTTGGTCGGCGACTTGATGGACCTCTCGCGCGACGATGCGAGTGTCACCGTCCACGAGCCCGTCGACCTGTCCGAGGTGATCGACCGCAGCCTCGAGCGAGTTCGTCGGCGCCGCAACGACATCGAATTCGACGTCCAGTTGATCGACTGGCGCATCGATGGGGACGCGCCGGGGTTGTCGCGGGCGGTGCTCAATCTGCTCGACAACGCCGCGAAGTGGAGCCCGCCCGGTGGTCTCGTCGGAGTGCGGCTGAGGCAGGTCGACCCGGGACACGCCGAGCTGGTGGTCTGGGACTACGGGCCAGGAATTCCCATCGAGGAGCGCCGCTTGGTCTTCGAACGGTTCTACCGGTCCACCTCGGCACGGGCGCTGCCCGGGTCCGGACTCGGACTCGCGATCGTCAAGCAAGTGGTCGTCAAACATGGTGGGACGCTTCACATCGAAGACACCGTGCCCGGAGGAAACCCGCCCGGCACGTCCATCCACGTGGTGTTGCCGGGCCGCCCGGTGGCCGTCGTCGGGAACGCCGGCGACGCGACACGCGGGCGGGCCCCGGTGGACCTGACGGACGAAAAGCCGGAGAATTAGCCAGGATTTGCCACGAGTCTGGGGATGTCCAGAAGATTCTCTAAGTGGATTCACAGCCATGGCGGGCACTGTTCGGGATGACCGAACCGTTGTACTGACCAGAAGTGCCGACGCGACCAATGGAAAGTAGAGCATCGAGCAGCGATGACCAACCAACCGTATCCGCCGCCGTGGTCGCCTCAACCCGGCCCGCGCCAGGGGCAGTACCCCGCCAACGGGCCGGGCTATCCCGGGCAGCATCGGCCGGGTACCCAGGGCGTCGACTGGCGGTACGCGACGCAGCAGCAGTACCGCGCGCCCCAAGATCCGTATGCCCCCGTCGACCGCACGCGCGCGATACCCATCCCGCAGGCGAAGCCGCAGAAGCGTTCGCGGGCAGGATTTTTGACGGTCGGCGCCCTGTCCATCGCGTTGGTGTCCGCAGGCATCGGCGGTGGCGTGGCCACCCTGGTCCGTCCGGAGCGCCCGCCGGTCGCGACGTCGATGTCGGGGGCGGCGCCCGGTCAGCCCGCGGCCAACCTGCCTGCCGGCTCCGTCGAACAGGTCGCGGCCAAGGTCGTGCCGAGCGTGGTCAAGCTGGAGACGGTCATGGGTCGGCAGTCCGAGGAGGGCTCCGGCATCATCATCTCGGCAGACGGACTGATCCTCACCAACAACCACGTGGTCTCGGGGGCCAAGGATGCCGCCCCGGACGGCGTGCAGACCAAGGTCACCTTCGCGAACGGCGTCACCGCGAGCTACAAGGTGCTGGGTACCGATCCCAGCAGTGACATCGCGGTGGTCAAGGCCGACGGGGTGTCGGGCTTGACGCCCATCACGGTCGGCTCGTCGAGCAGCCTTCGGGTGGGCCAGGACGTCGTGGCCGTCGGTTCGCCGCTCGGCCTCGAGGGCACCGTCACCACGGGGATCGTCAGCGCCCTGAACCGGCCCGTGGCCGCGGGCGGGGATCCTCAGAATCAGAACACCGTGCTCGATGCGATTCAGACGGACGCGGCGATCAACCCCGGCAACTCCGGCGGCGCCCTGGTGGACATGAACGGTCAGTTGGTGGGCGTCAACTCGGCCATCGCGACGATGGGTGGGGATTCCGGGCAGGCTCAGAGCGGATCGATCGGGTTGGGCTTTGCCATCCCCGTCGACCAGGCCAAGCGGATCGCCGACGAACTGATCCAGAACGGCACCGCTACGCACGCCTCGTTGGGGGTGCAGGTCACCAGTGACGCGACGGTGAGCGGCGCGCGCATCGCCGACGTCACCAGCGGTGGCGCGGCGGCCGCCGCTGGTCTGCCCGCCGGGGTGGTCGTGACGAAGATCGACGACCGGGTGATCGCCAGTCGCGATGCGTTGGTGGCCGCGGTGAGGTCCAAGGCGCCCGGCGACCGGGTGACCTTGACCTACCTGGATTCCGGTGGCAAGCCGCAGACGATTCAGGTCACGCTCGGGACGGCGAAGCAATGACCATCGGTTCGGGGCGTCCGCCGTTGACCATGGTCGCACCAGCGTCGGAGGCGGGATATACGGTGGCAGTCATGGAGCAGCCAGGTGAATTGGTGGGGCGTGCGCTGGTGGTCGTGGTCGATGACCGCACTGCGCATGGAGAAGAGGATCACAACGGGCCTTTGGTGACCGAGCTGCTTGGGGAGGCTGGGTTCGTCGTCGACGGCGTCGTGGTGGTGTCGGCCGACGAGATCGAGATCCGCAATGCCCTGAACACGGCCGTGATCGGCGGTGTCGATCTGGTGATCTCGGTCGGGGGTACGGGTGTCACGCCGCGCGACGTGACGCCGGAGGCGACGACGACCATTCTGGATCGGGAGTTACTCGGCATCGCGGAAGCGCTGCGCTCGTCCGGCCTGTCGGCCGGGATCGTCGATGCGGGCGTGTCGCGCGGGCTGGCCGGCATCTCCGGAAGCACGCTCGTCGTGAACATCGCTGGAAGCCGCGGCGCGGTGCGTGACGGCATGGCCACGCTCGGCCCGCTCGCAACGCAGATCATCGCGCAGCTATCCAGTTTGGAAATTTGACCTTGATTGGTTTCGGCGTGGGGCACCGGCAGCGAGTTGCGCTGCAGGTGCCCTTCTTCGGTTTCGGGGCAGGCTCCGGTTGTGTGTTACGGCCGCGTGAACTGGGACTCCGGTCGAAGTGTGATCTTCGTCACATTAGCACAGCCTAATGACCGATCCCGCGAAGCCTGAGCGCCACGTAGTTAACCCGATCTTCGGGGAAGCCCTGCCCGTTGCCTCGAGTGACGAGCGCGAGGAAGGTTCCTCCGCCGAGCAAGAGGACAGGGACCGATGGTTGCGCGACAACGTCCCGCCCCACCATGGCTGACCTCTGTTTACGCCTGCGATACCGGAAGCGGCTACCTGCCTGTTAATTAGCTCGGGCGGCGTCGGCGCAGGGTTGGTAGCCAGAGGCGGCGTCGGCCGGCTCGACGCCGCATTGGCCCCGGGCGCCTTCGGCGTGAGTCCAGCAAACGACTGGGACGTCGCCAGCAGTTCTGGCTCGGCGCCCCGTATGCGTTGCCGCGCGGATGCCTCCCCGTTATGTTTCTGCTGTCAACGATGAGCAGATCGTAAGAGCGGCGTGTGGGGTTTCTAATTCCACTCACATCGACGTCTTCGAAGGTGTCTTGTTCAACGCACAGGAACCGGTAGGTCCAGGACCTGCCAACGACAAGCTAGGGAGAACATGAAGGCAATCAGTCGGGTGCTGGTGGCGTTGATCGCCGCGATCGCCGCGCTATTCGTGAGCACGGGCACTTCACACGCAGGTCTGGACAACGAGCTGAGCCTGGTCGACGGCCAGGATCGCACTCTGACGGTCCAGCAGTGGGACACCTTCCTCAATGGCGTTTTCCCACTGGACCGCAACCGGCTGACCCGTGAGTGGTTCCACTCGGGCCGCGCCAAGTACACCGTCGCCGGCCCCGGTGCCGCTGACTTCAAGGGCACGCTGGAACTGGGCTACCAGATCGGCTTCCCGTGGTCGCTGGGCGTGGGCATCAACTTCAGCTACACCACCCCGAACATCCTGCTCGACGACACGAACATCAACCCGTTGAGCTCGGGCTTCAACCCGCTGGGCTCGGTGATCACCCCGAACCTGTTCCCGGGTGTCTCGATCTCGGCCGACCCCGGCGCGGCCGGCGGCGTGTTGCTGCGTCCGTTCGCCAGGCTCATCGCCTCGACCGGTGACAGCGTCACCACCTACGGCGAGCCCTGGAACATGAACTAACTCTCCCTAGTTCACGAAAACAGCCCCCGGCCGACTGGCCGGGGGCTGTTTCGTTTGTCGTGTGCAGGTGTGGGGCTAGTCGTTGTCGCCGCTGGTGACCTTGGCGGTGTCGGGGCTCGGGCCCGTGCCCGGCCCGGTGACGGTCTCGGCGCTGGAACCATCCCTGATGATGTTGCGGATCTCGGTGAGCAGGCTCAGTTCGGTGTCCTGGGCCTGCTCGACTTCGCCCTTCTTGCGCAGCCTGTTGTAGGGCATGACCACCAGGAAGTAGACGACCGCCGCCACCAGGATGAAGTTGATGGCGGCAGAGAGCAGGACGTTCAGGTCGATCGTCTGACCGCCATATATCTTGACGCGCAAGATCCCATAGTTGGCGTCCTTGCCGACGCCGATGCCGTCGATCAGGGGCTGGACGATGCTCTTCGTAAAGCTGGTGACCAGGGCGGTGAACGCGGTGCCGATGACAACGGCGATGGACAGGTCGACGATGTTGCCGCGAGCGAGGAATTCCTTGAAGCCCTTCAACACGAGCGGGGTCCCTTCTCCTTGGGTTGGACGTAAAGAAGAGCCCAACGTTAGTCGCGGGCTGCGCAGTTTGACCTGCGGTGCTAGCTTCATCGGGGAATTCCGTTGACGGGTAGGCCATCTGGGAGCGATGCATGACGAAGCGGTGGGTTGTGTCGGTGGGGGCCGGGTGGCTGGTGCTTGCGGCGCTGTCGGCCGGCACGGCAAGCGCGGAGCCGACCACTGCGGCGCCCCCACCGCCGGCAACGTCGACACCCGATGAACTGGCGGACATGGTGATGGACGCGATGGGGCACGGGGCGTCCGCGCCGAGCACCACCGCGGTGCCCGCCCCACCTCACTGAGCGCTCAGTGAAAGGTCAGCGTGACGGACTGAGTCAACGACGCGCCGGCCGCCTCGATGGCTGCAGCGGCGGGTAGCGCCACCAGCACCACGCCGGCACCGCCGCCGGGTGCCTTGGTGGTCGCCGAGGCCAGCACCACGATCGCGTCGCGCGCCACCACGCGGGGCCGCTCGGCGTCGTGCTCGCCGACTCCCTGAGGGACCACGGCCAGCACGTCGACGACGTCGCCGGAGCGCACCAAGTCGAGCAGGGCGGGATCGGCCACGTGCAACGGGACCACACGCGCGTCCGGACCCGCACTGGCCTGCGCGAGCCGGGAGCCAAGCAAGCGCACGTCGGTGAGCACCTCGCCGCGGCGGGTGGGCCCGGCCAGCGTCGCACCGACCAGGGTGGTGGGATCGGTGCGGGCGCCGTCGGGAATGGTTGTCGCCGAACGTGATTCGACGGTGAAGTCGTCGGCGGTGAGCTCGATGCCGGGCTTCAGGTCGCGCGCGGCCACGACGACGTCGGCCAAGCCCGCCGAGGGATCGGGGCGCAGCGCGGAGCCAGCGGCCAGCACCACCAGGGCTCCGGCGGCGACGCGCCTGGCGGCGACGGTGCGCGTCCAGTCCGGCCGTAGGCCGTGCCAGAGCCGGGTCAGTGGCGACGGATTGAGCGATTCCCCCATGCGGCCACGGTAGGCAGCGGGCGACGATTGCGGCAGTGGTCGCGGGGCGACCTGTGGATAACTACTAGCTGGAAGCTGCGGCGGTGCTCGAGCTCGACTTGTCCGAGGAGCTCGACGAACTCGACGACTTGTCGGACGAGGCGGGCTTCGCAGCCGGCTTGTCCGACGACTTGTCGCTGCTCGAGGAACTCGAGGACTCGCCACTGGACGGTGAGCCGCCGCTGGCACTCTTCACCGATTCG
>JAHFVB010000005.1:12235-27554 GCA_023264755.1 Mycobacterium sp.
GGTTGTCGGTGCGGTAGAAGCCACTGCCCTTGAAGACCACTCCGACCTTGCCGAAGAGCTTGCGCAGTCTGCCATTGCACTTCGGGCACTCGGTCAGCGCGTCATCGGTGAACGCCTGCACGGCGTCGAATCGGTTGTCGCACTCGGTACACGCGTACGAATAGGTCGGCACAAAAACCTCCGCAGATTGGTAAAACCTGTTAGCACTCTACTTGCTCAAGTGCTAGAACCGCTACGTGAGTCGGGTCATTCCGCCCACCAGGTCGACCCAGCCGCGGGTCGGCGTCAGAGCGTGCGTCATCGGGACGTCGTGTTCCTCGGCGGGCACGTGGTCGACGAGCTCCTCGTCGCGCACGACCGCGACGAGGCGTGCTGCGGGGTCGGCCAGCCCCAGCGTCCGGTCGTAGAAGCCGGCACCACGGCCCAGCCGGATGCCGGTGACGTCCACGGCCAGCGCGGGGACCACCACGATCGAGGCCGACGCGATCGCCTCGGCGGGCAACCAGGGGGCAGCCGGCTCACGCAGCCCGAACGGCGCCTCGACCAGGGCTCCGGCGCGGTACACGCCCCACGACAGCGGGCGCGGCTGGCCCGATTCCTCGCGGGCGACGGGCAGCAGCACCCGGACGCCGGCGGCGGCGAACGCGTCGAGCGCGGCCAGTGAGCCGGGTTCGGAACCGACGGGCACGTAGGCGCACACCGTCGCACCGGCAGGCACCGCCGCCAGCAGGTGACGGGCCAGGGCTTCGGCGTCGGCGCGACGCGTTTCGGCTGGTATCGCGCGGCGCCTGGCCAGGATCGCGGCGCGCAGGGCGGCCTTCGTCAGCGGCTCGCGGTTCACGTCCACCACCATGTCAGCTCGGCCAAATGCGCACCTTGCGGGGTTGCGCCGAAGTGAATGACGTTATGGTGTGAGCGATGACGACCCGGGCACTGGTACCGATTCCGCGCACCGCGATCGTTCCGGCGGCAGGCTTGGGAACGCGCTTTCTGCCTGCCACGAAGACGGTGCCCAAGGAATTGCTGCCCGTCGTCGATACTCCGGGGATCGAACTGGTCGCAGCCGAGGCCGCCGAGGCGGGCGCCGAGCGGCTGATCATCGTCACCTCCGAGGGCAAGGACGGCGTCGTCGCGCACTTCGTCAAGGACCTCGTCCTCGAGGGCACGCTGGAGGCTCGCGGCAAACACGTCATGCTCGAGAAGGTGCGCCGCGCGCCGGCCTTGATCAAGGTCGAATCCGTGGTGCAACACGAGCCGCTGGGCCTGGGCCACGCCGTGAGTTGTGTCGAGCCGAGCCTGCTGCCCGACGAGGACGCCGTCGCGGTGCTGTTGCCCGACGATCTGGTGCTACCCACCGGCGTGCTCGAGACCATGTCGAAGGTGCGGGCCAAGCGCGGCGGATCGGTGTTGTGCGCCATCGAGGTGCCGCGTGACGAGATCAGCGCCTACGGCGTGTTCGACGTCGAGGTGGTCCCCGACGCCGCGAACCCGAACGTCATGCGCGTCAGAGGCATGGTCGAGAAGCCCAAGGCCGAGGATGCCCCGTCGCTCTATGCGGCGGCCGGACGCTACGTGTTGGACCGGGCGATCTTCGACGCGCTGCGGCGGGTCCAGAAGGGCGTCGGCGGCGAGATCCAGCTGACCGATGCCATCGCACTGCTGATCGCCGAGGGACACCCCGTGCACGTGGTGGTGCACCGAGGTTCCCGACACGACCTGGGAAATCCCGGCGGCTACCTCAAGGCTGCGGTTGACTTTGCGTTGGAACGCGACGACTACGGCCCGGAGCTGCGGCGCTGGTTGGTCGAGCGATTGGGGCTGGCCGCGACGTGACGACCCTGCGGGCCCCGGGACTGGAGGAAGGCGCACTGTGCGTTCGGTGGAGGAGCAGCAGGCTCGGGTAGCCGCTGCCGCGGTGGCCCCGAGGCCCGTGCGGGTGGCCATTGCGGAGGCGCAGGGCCTGATGTGTGCAGAAGAGGTCGTGACGGAACGGCCGCTGCCCGGATTCGATCAGGCCGCGATCGACGGTTACGCGGTGCGCAGCGTCGACGTGTTGGGAGTGGGCACTCCCAGCGGCGACTCCGACGAGGGCGATGGCGTGGACCTCAGCCTGCCCGTGATGGGAACCGTCGAAGCCGGCGCGCGCACGCCGAGTCGATTGCAGCCCAAGCAGGCCGCCCGGGTGCAGACCGGTGCGCCGATGCCGACGTTGGCCGACGCGGTGCTCCCGCTGCGCTGGACCGACGGTGGCGAGTCGCGGGTGCGGGTGCTGCGCAGCGTGCGGTCGGGAGCATATGTCCGGCGCACGGGCGACGACGTGCAACCCGGCGACGTCGCGGTGCGCTCGGGCACCATCATCGGTGCGGCGCAGGTCGGTCTGCTGGCGGCGGTGGGGCGCGAGCGGGTGCTGGTGCATCCGAGGCCGCGGCTGACGGTGATGTCCGTCGGCGGCGAGTTGGTCGACATCTCCAGGACGCCGGGCAACGGACAGGTGTACGACGTCAACTCCTATGCCTTGGCCGCAGCGGGCCGGGACGCCGGGGCCGAGGTCAACCGCGTCGGCATCGTCGACACCGACCCCAAGGAACTGCGCGACGTCGTCGAAGGACAGGTGAATCGCGCCGAGGTGATCGTCATCGCGGGAGCGGTCGGCGGCGCGGCGGCCGAGCGCGTGCGCACGGTGTTGTCGGAGCTCGGCGACATGGAGGTGGCCCGCATCGCGATGCACCCCGGCTCGGTTCAGGGGTTCGGGCAGTTGGGCCGGGAGGGCGTCCCGGTGTTCCTGCTGCCCGCCAATCCGGTCAGCGCGTTGGTGGTGTTCGAGGTGATGGTGCGGCCGCTGATCCGGCTGTCCCTTGGCAAGCGGCAGCCGATGCGGCGTGTCGTGCAGGCCCGCACGCTGTCGCCGATCGATTCGGTGGCGGGGCGCAAGGGGTACCTGCGCGGACAGCTGATGCGCGATCAAGACTCGGGTGAATATTTGGTGCAGGCGCTCGGAGGGGCTCCTGGTGCGTCGTCGCACCTGCTGGCCACGCTGGCCGAGGCAAACTGCCTGGTGATCGTTCCCAGCGAAGCCGAACAGGTCCGCACGGGCGAGATCGTCGACGTCGCCTTCCTTGCCCAGCGCGGCTGAGCCCGACGTGTCCGACGACCGAAACGCTTCGACGTGAATCTCTGGCGTTCGCCCTCCGCGCATCCGGGCTGGCCCAAGGCGGTCGGACCGATCCGGGTGCCCGCCGGGCTGGTTCGGCTGCGCCCGGTACGGATGCGCGACGGAGTGCAATGGAGCCGCATCCGGCTGGCCGACCGGGCTCATCTCGAGCCGTGGGAGCCCGTCGCGGAATTGGGTTGGGAAGTGCGCCATTCGGTTTCGGCGTGGCCGTCGATGTGTTCGGGCTTGCGCGCGGAGGCCAGACGCGGGCGGATGCTGCCCTATGCGATCGAGCTCGACGGCGAATTCTGCGGTCAGTTGACCATCGGGAACGTGACCCATGGGGCGCTTCGGTCGGCGTGGATCGGCTACTGGGTCGCGAAGGCGGTCAACGGGGGTGGGGTGGCCACCGCGGCCCTGTCCCTGGGGCTCGACCACGGTTTCGCGGCGGTGATGTTGCACCGCATCGAGGCCACGGTGCGTCCGGAGAATGCGGCCAGCCGCGCGGTCCTGGCTAAGGCCGGGTTTCGCGAGGAGGGGCTACTCAAGCGCTACTTGGAGGTCGACGGCGCGTGGCGGGATCACCTTCTGGTCGCGGTCACGGTCGAGGAGTTAGCCGTCTCGGCAACCGCCGCGCTGGTCCGCGACGGCCGGGCAACTTGGTCGTAAACCTGTTGCAGATGTGACATCTGTGGCTGATGTGCTTGTGATTGGTGAATTACAGGTGTGTAATTGACCTCGGCGCGTCGCCCCCGGATGCGCTGGTCACAGACCTAGCCTTACGGGGAAAGGAGCCGGCGACATGCCAAGCATCCCCCAATCTTTACTCTGGATTTCCCTCGTCGTGCTCTGGCTGTTCGTGCTCGTTCCGATGTTGATCAGCAAGCGCGACACCGTGCGGCGAACCAGCGACGTCGCCCTGGCCGCCCGCGTGGTCAACACCAAGGGCGGCGCACGTTTGCTGCGCCGCCGCGGTCCGGCCGCCGGTCACTACAGCGATCCGCATTGGGCACCCCCCGAGCACCCGAGCGACCTCGAATACGAGGACGACGAGGACGCGCCCGCAACGCGCAAGACCGTCGTACGGACCGCCGCCACCGTCGAAGGGGAACCCGACTACCTCGACGTCGACGTCGTCGAACTGGACTCCGGCGCGCTGCCGGTCGGCGGAATCGCCGCCCAGCAACCCGAACTGCCGCTCGACCTCGGACTGGACGACCAACAGGACGACCTCGACGAGGTGGCCCCGGCCGCCGCGGCCTACGACGACTCGACGGCAGCCATCCGCACGGTCAACGAACTCGACTTCGAGGACGAATACGCCGAGCCCGGCCAAGACTTCGCAGACTCCGGGGCCTTCGAGGGCGCTGAGGCCTTCGAGGACAGCGAGGGCGCTGAGCCCGCTGACCCCGATGGCACCGAACACGACTACGAATACGTCGACGACACGTCGGGACTGGAAACCTCCGCCGAGGCCGAAGAGCAAGCCCCGGAATCGATGTCCCAGACCCGGCGCCGACGCTACGAGTCCGCCACCGCCGCGGCGGTCAGCGCCCGCAAGTACAAGTTCCGCAAGCGCATGCTGCTGGCAATGGGCACCGCAATGCTCGCCTCGGCGCTCGTCGCGTTCGTGCTCACCTCGACCATGTGGTGGGTGTGCGGCACCATCGTCGCCACCACGGTGCTGTACCTGGGCTACCTGCGTCGCCAGACCCGCATCGAGGAGCGCGTGCGCCGCCGCCGCGCCCAGCGCATGGCCAGGTCGCGGCTGGGCGTGGAGAACACCCGGGACAGTGAGTTCGACGTCGTCCCCTCGCGGCTGCGCCGACCAGGATCCGTCGTGCTCGAGATCGACGACGAAGACCCGATCTTCGAGCACCTCGACTACGCGACGTCCGAGGAATACCACTTGGCGCGTGCCTCGGGGCAGTAGCGCGAACCCGGTAGCGCCAACTCGGTTTCGGTCAGCGCCGAGTCGACTGGTAGCCTGTGCTACCGCAAGGGGCTATGGCGCAGTTGGTAGCGCGTCTCGTTCGCATCGAGAAGGTCGGGGGTTCGAATCCCCTTAGCTCCACCAGTGTGATGAGTCGGGACATGGGTTACCCCCGAGTCGCGTCATCGGTTACAGAAAGACCCCGGCCATCGGCCGGGGTCTTTCTGCTGGTTGGGCCAGTAGTCGGGGTTGGGGTCGACGGTGTGGTTGGCGATGAGTTGGTGGGTGGTCTTGCTCAGGACGGTCACGGTGGTGGTGGTGACGACGACGAGCGCTGGGGTGTGGGCGTGCTTTGAGCCAGCGTTTGAGGGTTTGGTGGCGACTGTCACCTATGACGTGACTCATCGAGCGTCGTTCCAGGTGTCGCGCGTGACGGGACCCACGTGTCACCCATGTCGTGAACTCGTACACCACTAGGCGTCTGGCCATTTTGTGAGTTGCTTGGAGCCATCCGGCATCGGTCTGATGCCAGTGTTTCCGTCGATGTTTGCGTAGTACCCCTGGTTTACCATTGCACGAGCAATAATTAATTGGGGACCTGCGAGCGGAGAACGAAGCTGATGGACGGCGCGGATCCGGCAATTGCAGGGGACGTGACGCCGCGATTACTCCCAGGGCACGCTGCGGCCTGCTTTGGCTGCGGCCACGAGAACGCGTCGGGGTTTCAATTAGAGGTGTGGCGCCGTGGTGACGAGATCTATACCGACGCTGCCTTTGACGATCGCCACATTGGAGGTCCTGGTCTAGCGCATGGCGGTGCTATCGCAGCGGTCTGTGACGAGCTGTTGGGCTTCACGGTGTGGCTGATCGGTGCGCCTGCGGTGACGCGTGCACTCACGATCGACTACCTCGCGCCCGTGCGACTGCATGAAAAATACCGCATCACAGCCAAGGTCGACCAAGAGAAGGGCCGTGCCATTCTTGTCTCCGCCAGGGGTATCGGTAGCAGTGAACAGGTGTCGTTCACAGCCAATGGCGTGTACGTACGCGTCCCGTTCGAGCACTTTGACGGGTTCGGGACGATGGTGACTCCAGTGGACGAGCTACAGGCAAAGCTTAGGAGCGAAAGTGGCCGGTAGCGCGCAGCTCTCGCCGTACGCGCGGCAGAGTAGCCTCACGCCTTCTGAATTGTTAACGGGTGCAGGAAGATTCATGACAAAGCAGCGGACGCGCGGCCGTTCTCGCACGAGACACGAGGATCAGTCCCCACTGTCGATCGTTGTGCCCAATCAAGCACCCAATGCGTGTGCCAGCTCATCGAAGATGTTCTGCGGAACCAGAAGCTGGTCGGTATTCATGATCTCGTCGAGGTGCGCTTCGACGTCCTCGGCGATGAGCCGCCGAATCGGCTCCGACCATCCGCGGGTCACCCCAATCTGCAGCGCCGCCACCCGCCCTGCGAACGCGCTCAACACCGTATGAGTGATGGTGCACTGTTCGCTTGCCAGGTACGCGACGACCGGCGCCACCTGATCCACCCTCAGGGTCTCCAGGAATTCACGCGCCTCCGGCGAGTCGGCTGCCGGGCCTAGAAGGGCTGAGGCCATCCGGGTATCGGCCATCGGCATGATCGAATTGGCGATGATCCCAAACTCTGCGCCCTCGATCGCGGCGACGTTCATCAGCCCCAACATCCCGGTCTTGGCCGTGGCGTAACCGGTCAGGCCGGGTTGGCCAAAGACTCCGGCTGCCGATGACACGAAGACCAGCCGGCCGTAGCCCGCTGCCTTCATGACGCAAAATGCAGGCCGAACGACGTGGAATGCCGCGAGAAGGTGATGGCGAAGCTGAGCTTCGAATCGTTCGGTGGACCAATCGTCGAGAGGGTCGGAATCGACGATGCCTGCATTGGCGACGACGATGTCCAAGCGTCCAAACGCACTGTTAGCCAGATCAATTGCGGCCTGCCCGCCCTCCGGGGTACTGGCATCAGTGGTACACGCTTGGGCCCGCCCGCCGGATCTGACGATATCGGCGGCGACTTCGAGTGCCGGCGCGGTGTCGGATCCGGAGCCGTCGGGTGCGGCGCCGTTGTCGTGGACGACCACGGCAGCACCCCGCCGGGCCAACTCTCGCGCGTAGGCAGCGCCAAGTCCACGGCCGCCGCCCGTCACGATTGCGACGCGGTCTGAGAATGAGATGTTCCCCGTCACGGCGTCAGGCCTCCGTGGCTGCGGCCACGGGGTTGACCCCGAGTCGCCGGAGGGTTGCGACCCGAATGTCGAGCTCGCCCCCGTCATCGACGCGCCCGAGATCGCTTCGACGAAGCGCCGACTGGAGCTCGCGATTGTCGAGCCCAGCGACTTCGACGTGCGGGCGCCCAAGGACGCTTGCTCCTTCGGGCGAAACAGTCTGATCGATCGCTATCCGTACGAACATCGCTTCGCTCCTCGACGGTCCATGTCAGATCTCCGCGTTCGCGGACCTGGCGCGCCCTAGGTTATTAAGCTGCTAAACAAAAAGCAATAGCGGACCGGGTAGGGCCGAGTGGCTCGTTGACACCTCCACCGACACCCGTTACCTTCCTTATTAAGGTACTTAACAAGGGAGGATGATCAGCGTCTGCTTAGGCCGAGACGCGCACCCAGTGCGGCGTGAACAACGCCGTTTCCGCACCTACCCGCTGTCGAGGTATGCAATGCCCGATGAAGACTTCATGGAACGGATGCTCCGCCGCGTCGTGGATTTGTTGACCACCGACACCGAGTTCGCTGCGACCATGCCGGATGCTGCGGTGAATGCCGCCCTCGATGTGCCGGGGTTACGCCTGCCACATCTTGTTCGGACGGTCTTGGAGGGTTATGCCGGGCGCCCGGCATTGGGGCAGCGGGCGGTGGAGTTGGTGACCGATGCGACGGGGCGCACCACTGCGGATCTGTTGCCGCGATTCGAGACCATCACATACGGCGAACTAGGGGATCGGGTCACCGCGACGGCTGCCGCATTCGCCAGTGAACGGCATGCGGCCGTGCGTCCGGGGGACCGGGTATGCATTCTGGGATTCGCGAGCATCGACTACACGACGATCGACATGTCCTTGGTTCAAATCGGCGCGGTGGCCGTCTCGCTGCCTACCAGCGCTCCTGTGGCACAGCTCCTCCCGATCGTCGGCGAGACCGAGCCGGTGCTCATTGCGTCAGCGATCGACTATCTTTCCGACGCCGTTGAACTCTCGTTGAACGGGCATGTGCCAGCAGGAATCGTCGTGTTCGACTACCGCGAGCACGTCGACGACGATCGTGAGGTCTTGCAGTCCGCCCGCGCCCGACTCGCCGAAGCGGGCTGCGCCATAGCCGTGCAGACCATGAGCGAGGCCCTCGAGCTTGGCCGCGCCCTACCGCCGATGTCTCCCTACATCTCTGATGATCCCGACCCACTGACACTTCTCGTCTATACCTCGGGCAGCACCGGATCGCCCAAGGGGGCAATGCATACCGAGCACATCGTGGCCGCCTCCTGGCTCTCACCGACATTGAACGGTGAGCACAGCCCACTGGCGTTGATCTCGTTGATCTTCGCGCCGATGAGCCACGTAATGGGCCGTAGCTTGCTGTATTCGGCGCTTGGTGCCGGAGGAATAGCCTATTTCGCCCCCAGGAGTGATCTGTCGACGCTGTTCGACGACCTTGCCCTGGTCCGACCGACGTTGTTGACGTTCGTCCCTCGCATCTGGGACCTCCTGTTCGAAGAGGTCAACAACGAGGTAGATCGTCGCGCAGTCGCAGGCGCCGATCGTGCGGCGATCGAAGCCGATGTGCTAGCGGAGTACAGGCAGAACGTGCTGGGCGGCCGCTACATCGGGGTCTCATCGGGCTCGGCGGCCATCTCCCCGGAGATGAAGGCATGGGCTGAGAAGCTGATCGACCAGCCGCTCTTGGAAGGCTATGGCGCGACGGAGACCGGTCCGGTGTTTGCCGACGGAACGGTGCGTCGACCGCCCGTGATCGACTACAAGTTGGTCGACGTACCCGAGCTCGGCTACTTCCTCACAGATCGGCCTCACCCAAGGGGCGAGCTATTGGTGAAGACCGCTGGGCTGTTCCCCGGCTACTACAAGCGCCCTGAACTGACCGCTGAAGTGTTCGATGCCGACGGCTTCTACCGCACCGGCGACATCGTTGCCGAGATTGGGACTGATCAGCTGCAGTACCTGGATCGTCGCAACACGGTCCTCAAGCTGTCCCAAGGCGAATTCGTTGCCGTCTCCAAGCTCGAGGCGGCGTTCAGCAATAGCACACTGGTACAACAGGTGTACATCTACGGCAACAGCGCACGGTCCTACCTGCTCGCGGTGATCGTGCCGACAGAAAGCGCATTGTCCGATGCAGGCGGCGATGCCGTATCGCTCAAGGCGGCAATCAGCGAGTCGCTGCGGAACGTGGCGCGCGCCGCGGGCCTGCAGTCGTATGAGATTCCGCGCGACTTCATCCTCGAGACAACACCATTCACTCTGGAGAACGGATTCCTCACCGGTATCCGCAAGCTCTCCCGACCGAAACTGAAGGAGCACTACGGTCCCCAGTTGGAACAGCTTTACGTCGAGCTCGCCGAGGGGCAGAGCAGTGAGCTGCGGGCACTTCGTCAGGGTGGCGCCGACCGACCAGTGATCGAGACCGTCGGTCGCGCCGCCAGCGCTCTGCTCGGTACCGCGGCCGCTGACCCGGCGCCCGGCGCCCCGTTCACCGATCTGGGCGGAGATTCCCTCTCTGCGCTGACCTTTGCCAAGCTGCTCCACGACATATTCGGCATCGAGGTACCGGTCGGTTTCATCGTCAGCCCGGCCACCGACCTGCGTGCCATCGCCGACTACATCGAAGCGGAGCGAGCGACGGGCTCGACGCGACCGACATTCGCCACCGTGCACGGTAGCGACGCCACCGAGGTACACGCTCATGACCTCACGCTGGAGAAGTTCATCGACGCACCGACGTTGGCGGCCGCGCCGGCACTGCCTGGACCGAGCGACATGGTCCGCACGGTGTTGTTGACCGGTGCCAGCGGCTTTCTGGGCCGCTACCTCGCCCTGGAATGGCTCGAGCGAATGCGCCTCGTCGGCGGCACGGTGATCTGCCTCGTGCGTGGAAAGGACGATGCTTCGGCCCGCGCGAGGCTGGATGCCGTCTTCGACAGCGGTGATCCAGAATTGCTCCATCACTATCGCGAACTGGCGGCCGACCACCTGCAGGTCATCGCAGGGGACAAGTCCGAGGCCAATCTCGGTCTCGACGAAGCGACCTGGAAGGTGTTGGCCGATACCGTCGATCTCATCGTTGACCCAGCTGCGTTGGTCAACCACCTGCTGCCGTACCGCGAGTTGTTCGGACCCAATGTCGTCGGCACGGCCGAACTGATCCGAATTGGCATCACCACCAAGCTCAAACAGTTTGCCTACGTCTCGACGATCGGTGTCATCGTGGGACTCGACCCCGCGGAGTTCACCGAAGACGCCGACATGCGGTCCATGAGTCCATCCAGAAATGTCGACGACAATTACACCAACGGCTACGGCAACAGCAAGTGGGCAGGCGAGGTGCTACTGCGCGAGGCACATGATCTGTGCGGATTGCCCGTGTCGGTATTCCGATGCGGAATGATACTGGCAGACCACAGATATCATGGTCAGATCAACGTGCCCGACACGTTCACTCGGCTGATGCTGAGCTTGATCGCAACGGGAATCGCTCCCGGTTCGTTCTATCAACTGGACGGCAACGGAGAGCGTCAGCGCGCCCACTACGACGGTCTTCCCGTCGACTTCGTCGCCGAAGCCATCTCTACGCTGGGCGAGCAGCAGGTCGTTGGGTTTCAGACCTACCACGTGATGAATCCGTACGACGATGGCATCGGACTCGACGAATACGTCGACTGGTTGGCCGAGGCCGGCTATCCGCTCCACCGAGTCGCTGATTACGACGAGTGGTTCCAGCGATTTGAAACCTCCATCCGCGGACTACCAGACCGCCAGCGCCAGGCGTCAGTACTGCCGTTGATGAACACGTACCGACATCCCAGCCCGCCGTCGAACGGCGCGATCGCACCCACCGACCGCTTCCAGGAAGCGGTTCGGATCGCAAGGATTGGCCCCGACAAGGACATTCCGCACATCACGGCACCGATCATCGTCAAGTACGCCACGTCCCTGACACTGCTTGGTCTGTTGTGACACTCGGGTTCGTTTCGTCGTTGACAGCGCAGCAATGGACCGGATAGCGTCGTTATTAAGTAACTAAACAAATATCTGCGTTGATGGTGAATAGCGTCCTACTACAGGGGACTTGGAATGGTTTACAAGGTCGTACAGTGGGCCACCGGGAACGTCGGCGTGCAATCGCTCCGTGCCCTTCTCGCCGACCCGCGATTCGCCGTTGTCGGCGGGTACGTCTATGACCCCGGCAAGGCAGGCCGGGACCTCGGCGAACTGGCCGGCGCCGAACCGTTGGGTGTCACTGCGACCGACAGTGCCGCCGACATCCGCTGCGTTGACGCCGACTGCGTCGTCTACAACGCTCTCGGGGACAGTGGTGACGCCGCCCAGTGCCTGGAAGACGTCTGCGGGTTGCTGGAGTCGGGCAAGAACGTGGTCTCCACGGCGATCAGCACGCACATCCATCCTGCGGCGATCAACCCCGAGGATCGCGAGCGCCTCGAGACGGCATGCGCGACCGGCGACACGACGTTTTTGAGCACCGGCGTCAATCCCGGCTTCGCCTTCGACGCATTCCCCATCGCGCTGACGTCGGTGGCGCGGAGGATCGACCGCTTACACGTGCTCGAACTCGTGGACATGTCCGACTACACCTCGAAGTCGATCGTCTCCGAGCTGATCGGCATGGGCATGAGCCCGGACACCATGGCGCCGATGGAGTATCTGACCGATATTCAATGGAGCCCGTATTTTCCGTGCGTGCAACTGCTGACTGACGCGCTCGGCGTGACATACGACGAGTTCGTCATCCGCCACACCAAGGCGGTGACCGACGTGCCGATCGACCTGCCGTGGGGACGTATCGACACAGGCGCCGTGGCGGTGCGCCGCATCGTCATCGAGGCGCGCACCGCCGGGTCGACGACGGTGGAGTACGAGCTGATCTGGCGGGTATCCAACGACGCCGCGCCCGAATGGCCATCCGGCAAAGCGCATTACGCAGTCACCATCAGCGGCGACCCGACGCTTACCTGTCGATTGGACATCGAAAGCGACACCGGCCGTGGCACGTCGATCGCCACGGCGATGGCCGCGGTGAACGCCATCCCAGCGGTGTGCGCCGCATCGCCTGGCATCAAGACCCGCCTGGATCTCGGAAAATTCGGGGGCGGCTACTTTCCCGCGGCCACGCGTCGCCAACCAGAAACGAGTGGAGCACCATGAAATTCGGGATCTTCTACGAGATGTTCGTATCGCCACACGAATTGGACGCCGAGGCGCACATCATCCGCCAGACGGTCGACCAAATCGTGCAGGCGGACAAGAGCGGCTTCGATCACGTCTGGATGACCGAGCATCACTTTCTGCGGGGCTTCTCACACATGTCGGCGCCCGAGGTGCTTTTCGGGGCGGCCGCGTATCAGACCCAAAACATCCGGTTCGGCTTCGGATTGGCGCTGACCCCGCCGTCCTACAACCACCCGGTCCGCGTCGCCGAGCGGGTGGCGATGCTGGACTGCCTGTCCAACGGCCGGGTAGACGTGGGCTCGGGACGCTCGACGACGCCGGCCGAACTCTACGGCTTCGGCATCGATCCGGAACAGTCTCGGGCCCAGTGGCGGGAGGGGCTCGACGCCGTCACCCGACTGCTGGCCGAGGAGAACGTCTCACTCGACGGCGAGTTCGTGAAAATGCCTGCGCGCACGGTGGTTCCGCGCGCGGTGCAGAAGCCGCACCCGCCGATGTGGGTGGGCGGCGTGGGCCCCGGAAACGCGGAGCGTGCCGCCAAGAAGGGACTGGGGATGCTCTTCTTCGCGCACAAGACCGATTACGACGGGTTGACCGAGGCCACGGAGGCGTATCACGCCAACATCGACAAGGCCGAGCCGATCTGCGGGATGGTCAACAGGCAGACGGCGGGCTTCGTCAACGGCTTGTGTAGCTACGACCGTGACGAGGTCCGTAAACTGGCTGCACACAACACCGTTCAGCACACTCTGCACGGCTTCGACTGGATGTCCAACGGTTGGCCGGGCGACGAGCCGCCGCCGAGCTACGCGCACCTCGGTGGAGGAGACATCGCGATGCTCCGCGAGGCGGCGAAGGCGGACCCGGAGGCCATCGAGGAGTTCATGATCAACGAAGGTTTCGTGATGGCGGGCAACCCCGACGACTGCGCCAAGGTCCTCGACGGATTCAAGGCCAGTGGCGTCGACGAGGTCATCATCCACATGCAGATGGGCGGGATGCCACATGACCGCATCATGGAGTCCATCGAGCTGATCGGCAAAGAGCTGATCCCGAGCTACCGATGACCGGCGTCGCCGTCGTCACCGGTGGTGCCAGCGGAATTGGCCTTGCCTTCGCCCGCGCGTACGCCGCGAGAGGCGTGCGCGTGGTGATCGCCGACATCGACGAATCTGCGATGGAGCGAGCTCGCGCTCAGCTCTGGGAGCAGGGCGCCAAGGTCGAGTGCGTGCGGGTCGACCTTCAAGATGCAGGATCGGTCGCCGAGCTCGGCGAGGTCGCCGCAGGGTTTGGAACGCTCGGCGCAGTCTGCCTGAACGCCGGAGTCACGTCGGCGGGAACGGCAGTGTGGGAAACAGCTGACGCCACTTACAATTTCGTAGTGGGAGTGAATCTACGAGGTCTGTTCCACGGCATCAAGGCATTTGTTCCGAGGCTCGTGGAGCAGGGGAGTGCCGCCGACCTAGTGATCACCGCGTCGATGGCAGGAATGGTGGCGTCGCCCTACAGCGGTGTGTATGCCGCTAGCAAGGCGGGGGCGATAGCGCTGGCGAAGGCGTTGCGTGCCGAACTTGCGATGGTGGCGCCGTCGGTCCGGGTGGTACTGCTGAACCCGGGAATGGTGAAGACCAATCTCATCCGGACCTCTGCTGCGCAACTGCTCATCGACGGGTCGATATCCGACGATCTCGTGGGCGGAATGCACGACGTGCTCAATCAATCGGGAGTGGAACCGGACGTGGCCGTGGCGTGGGCCTTACACGCATTGGAGGAGAGGACGTTCTGGGCGTTGCCCGCAGCGGGCGATCCCTTTGTGGCGATGCTGGATGCCGAACTCACCGAACTGCGCAACGTGAGTGCCGGGTGACGTGTCAGCGACTAGGCCGCCGAGTCTTCGCCTTCGCCTTCGCCTTGGTCTTGGTCTTCGACGATCGCTCGCGCTGACTGGCATCGAGGTGGTCACCGATGAGCGCGGCCATCGCCTTTTGCTCGGACATCGTGGGAAGCGGATCGCTCATGACCATCTGCGCGACCATCATGCCCACCGGGCTGGACCACAGCAGGTTGGCGATCGCCGCCGAGTGGTGTGTGCTGCCGCTAAGAACCTCACCGATTCGGCCGATGGCACTGAGGATTCCGGCCAGCTGGTCGGCGGTCAGCGTTCCCTTCATGGCACGGGTGGCGATGAGGATCTCCAGGGCCGTCATGGACGTGGGGCTGAAGAACACATCCCAGGCAGCCGCAGTCAGCGTATCGGCTTGCTCCTTGGGATCGCTCACTTGGGCAGCAGCGTCGGCGATCTGTTCCAGCGACGCGGTCAGGGTGGCGTTGGCATGCTCAATGACGGCGGTGAGCAGTCCTTCGCGATCACCGAAGTAGTACTGGATGACTCCCCAGCTCACACCAGCACGGTCGATGATGTGTCGGGTGCTTGCCGCCGCGAAGCCCTCTTCCCGGATGCAGCGGATCGTCTCGTCGATCACCAGCGCCCGTGTTCGTTCCCCCCGTTCCTGGGCGCGCGCGTTCTGGTGCCGTACCGGGCGGGATCCAGCTTTGGCCGTCATGGTTACTACATCACCACACCTGGTGCCAGAGCTGCCAGCGTGACGGCGGCGGAGTCGCGCATGAACCGTGGCCGTGTCACGCCGTCGGTCGCCATGGGCCCGCTTAGCATGAGTTCACGGCGCGAGTAGTCAGCCCGTGCGACACGTCGGCCGGCAGGCTGGTGGGCCAACGCGACCAGGAATGAGGAGGGATGCCATGGCTGCTCCGGCATCTAAAC
>JAHFVB010000144.1 GCA_023264755.1 Mycobacterium sp.
ACCGACACCGGATTCGGCACCGGGCTGGACGTCCGGCCCAACCCCGGCATCGGCTTCCCGGGCTTCGCCAACTACTTCCCGGTCACCAAGGGCGTGTCGGAACCGCCGAGGATCCGCTACCCAGGGGGACCCGCGCCCGGCCCGCTTCCGCTCTACCCCGGCGCAGCTCCGTACGGGGCACCGGAATTCGCCCCGGACGGCACGCCCTTGTACCCGCCGGCTCCGGGTGAGCCGCCGCCACCTGGCCCGATACCTGCTGCGGATCCGGCCACGGCGCCGAGCGAGGGTCAGCCATGAGCCGCCGAACTTTGGGTACCGCTACGCGGGTCGCGCTGTTCACCGCGGTCTGCCTGGTCTTCGTGTTCGCTCTGGTCACCGTCTTCGGGCAGTTCCGGTTCGACTCCCGAATCGGCTACAGCGCGGTATTTACGAACGTCTCCGGCCTCAAGGGCGGCAACTTCGTCCGCATCGCCGGCGTCGAGGTGGGCAAGGTCACGGGCATGACGCTGCAGAAGGACGGCACCGTCAAGGTGAACTTCGCCGTCGACAAGGGGCTTGGGCTGACCGAGGGCACCAGGGCAGCGGTGCGCTACGAGAATCTCATCGGAGACCGTTACCTATCCCTCGAAGACGGACCAGGCGCGGTGCGCAAACTGCAACCGGGGCAGACGATCCCGCTGAGCCAGACGTCCCCAGCGCTGGACGTCGACGCGCTCATCGGGGGTTTCCGGCCGCTTTTTCGGGCGTTGGACCCCGACCAGGTCAACGCGTTGTCCGGCCAACTGCTGAGGGTCTTTCAGGGCCAAGGCGGCACCATCGCGTCGGTACTCGCCCAAACCTCCGCCCTGACGACCACGCTGGCCGGGCGCGACGAACTCATCGGACAGGTCATCGACAACCTCAACACCGTGCTCGGTACCTTTGCCAAGCGAGACAATCAATTCGCCGAAGGGCTGGACAAGCTCTCGCTACTGGTCCAAGGGCTCTCCGACCGCCGCACCGACCTCGCCAACGGCCTGGCTTACGTCAACGCCGCCGCTGGATCGGTCACCGAGCTGCTGACCGAGGCGCGGCAACCGTTGAAGGACACCGTCGTTCAAACCGACCGCTTCGCCGGCCAGATTGAAGCCGACCACGCCTACGTCGACGACCTGGTGAAGACGCTGCCCGACGCGTATCAAATCTTGGCCCGACAGGGGCTCTACGGCGACTACTTCGGCTTCTATCTTTGCGACGCGATCCTCAAGCTCAACGGCAAGGGCGGTCAACCGGTGTTCGTGAAGGTGGCCGGCCAAGATTCGGGGCGGTGCACACCCAAGTGACCAGATTGAAGTTGAAACGACCCGAAGTCAAGCCGCTGGCCGAGCGCAACCGCTTCGTCGTCGGGATGGTCGGCATCGCGCTGGTGGCCGCAATCGTCGTCGCTGCCTTCTCCTACGACAAGATTCCGTTCATCAAGGGCACCCGAGACTATTCGGCCTTCTTCGCCGAGGCCGGCGGCATCAAGACCGACAGTGACGTTCGGGTGTCGGGCATGACCGTCGGGCGGGTAACCAGCATTCATCTGGAAGGCACCAAGGTGCGGGTCGAGTTCACCGTCGACGACGACATCGACCTGGGCGACCGCACCGAGGCGGCGATCAAGACCGAAACCGTCCTTGGCGCAAAGATGCTCGAGTTGACGCCACGCGGCGATGGCAAGCTCGCCGGCACCATCCCGCTCGAGCGCACGAAGTCGCCCTATGAGCTATCCGATGCACTCGGTGACCTGACCACGACCATAAGTGGACTCGACACCACCCAATTGTCCTCGTCACTGTCCACGTTGGCGCAGACCTTTGCCGAGACCCCACCCGAGCTCAAGCTCGCGCTGGACGGGGTGGCGCAGTTTTCGAACACCCTCAACGCGCGCGACGCTCGGCTGCGCAACCTGTTGGCCAACGCCAATCAGGTCACCGGGGTGTTGGCCAAACGTAGCGACCAAATCGCCACCTTGGTGTTGAACACCAATGCGCTGCTACGGGAACTGCTTTCGCAACGCGCTTCGATCGACGCCTTGATGAACAACCTGACGGCGGTATCGCATCAGCTCTCCGGCCTGGTGGCCGACAACCGCACGGCCCTGCGACCCGCACTCGACAAGCTCAACGGCGTGCTCGGGATACTGGACCATCGCAAGCAGGAACTGCAGACGACACTGGGGCTGCTGCGGCGCTACGCCATGTCGTTCGGCGAGGTGCTGGGCGCAGGACCCTTCTTCAAGGCGTCCGTGGTCAACCTCGTTCCCGGCCAGTTCAGCCAACCGTTCATCGACGCGGCGTTCTCCGATCTGGGCCTGGACCCCAACGTGCTGCTGCCGTCGCAACTCGTCGACCCGCCGACGGGCCAACCAGGCACGCCCCCACTCCCGATGCCCTATCCCAGAACGGGCCAGGGTGGCCCGCCGAATCTGACTTTGCCCGAAGCGATCACGGGAAATCCTGGCGATCAGGGTTGCGGGCCACCCGGGGTGCCGCTGCCGGGACCGACCGGTTGTTACCCCTACCGCGAGCCGCTGGCCGCGCCGCCTCCTGGTGGGCCGCCGCCCGGGCCGCCGGCGGACGTCAAACCGGAGCAGAAGGAACCCCCGATCTACGTACCGGCGCCTGGTGAGGTGCCGCCCGTCGTGCCGTTTCCCGTGGCCCCGCCTGGAGAGGGTGGACAGTGACGATCTTCTCCAACCGCCGACTGTTGCGCATCGTGGCGGCCGTGACGCTGGCCGTTACGCTCGTCGTCGGTATCACCGTGGTCGCCACACCGTGGTGGAAGGGCTTCTCGCGCAACGTCTACACCGCGTACTTTCCCAACACCAACGGTCTCTACACCGGCGACGAGGTTCGCATCCTGGGTGTCGCGGTGGGCACCGTCGAGCAGATCGAACCGCAGCGAAATGCCACGAAGGTGACCTTCTCGGTCGACTCGCAATACCCGATTCCGGCTGACGCCAAGGCGGCGATCCTATCGCCGACGCTGGTCAGCGCGCGGGCCATCCAACTCGTTCCGGCCTATGACGGCGGTCCGAAACTGGCTGCGGGCGGCACTATTCCGGAGGAGCGTACCGCCGTCCCCGTCGAATGGGACGACTTCCGTGCGCAGCTGGAGAAGCTCACCGAGTCGCTGCAGCCGACCACCCCGGGCGGACCCAGTGCGGTTGGCGAGTTCGTCACCACCGCGGCGGCCAATCTGCGCGGCAATGGCGACACCGCGCACGACACGATAGTCAAGCTCTCGCAAGCCGTTTCGGCGCTCGGCGACCACAGCACGGACATCTTCGGGACCGTGAAGAACCTCCAGTTGCTGGTATCGGCGCTGTCGTCCAGCAGTGAGCTGCTCGCTTCGTTCAACACCAATCTGGCCGACGTCAGCACGGTGCTGTCGAACTCGCCCAACGAAGTCGCCAACGCCACCAAGGGCCTGGACGGCGCCGTGAACGACCTACGCGGGTTCCTGGCCGACAACCGCGAGGGCCTCGGAACCACCGTCGACCGGCTCACTGCCGTTACGACGGCGCTGAACGACAGCCGGGCCGACGTCAAGCAGGTGCTCCACATCACGCCGACGGTGTTTCAGAACTTCACCAACATCTACCAGCCGGCACAGAGTGCGATCACCGGGATCCTGGCTCCGGTCAACTTCGCCAGCACGGTCCAATTCATCTGCAGCGCAATCCAGTCCGCGGCCCGCGAGGGCTACGATCAGTCTTCGAAGCTTTGCGTTCAGTATCTGGCGCCGATCATCAAGAATCGCCAGTACAACTACTTCCCCATCGGGGGCAACCCGTTCGTCGGTGCGTCCGCGCGGCCCAACGAGCTCACCTATAGCGAGGACCGACTGAATCCGCACCTGCCGCCCGCGGGCGCGCCGCCGGCTGCCCAGGCACCGATCGTCACGTCGACCGACCCCAACGACGGCCTCGCGGGAATGATGCTGCCTGCCGAAATGCCGCCGGCGCCAGGGGGTACGCCGTGAGGCGTGCGCTGCTCGTGATGCTCGGCGTGGCATGCCTGCTGGTGATTTCGGGATGCCAGTGGCGCGGCCTCAACTCGTTGAGTCTGCCGGGCACCGCAGGTGGTGGCGATGGGTCGTACACGATTCAAGCCCAGTTGCCCGACGTCGTGGTGATCCAACAGAACACCCGCGTGCGCGTCGCCGACGTGAACGTCGGCAACGTCACGAAGATCGAGGTTCAGGGCTGGCACGCGCTGGTCACCATGCGCATCGATGCCAACGTCCGCTTGCCCGCAAACGCCACCGCCAAAGTCGGGCAGACCAGCCTGCTGGGCTCCATGCACATCGAACTGGCGCCCCCGACCAACGAGCCGCCGGAAGGCGAACTCAAGGACGGCTCGGTGATCCCGCTGTCCTCGGCGAGTACGTATCCGACCACCGAGCAGACCTTGGCGTCGGTGTCGATTCTGCTCAACGGTGGTGGGCTGGGACAGTTGCAGGAGATCAACAAGGCATTCGCGACGGCGTTGGCCGGCCGCGAAGCCGACATGCGGAGTCTGCTGACCCAGCTGGACACGTTCACCGCTGAGTTGAACGACCAGACCGACGACATCATCACCGCGACCGAACGACTGAATTCGTTGGCCGGGCAGGTCGCGGCCAACGATCAGAAGGTCGACCGGGCGCTCACCACGATTCCGCAAGCGCTGGCGGTGCTTTCGGACTCCCGAGCCAAACTGGCGGATGCGATCGACGCGGTTGGCAAGTTCAGCGCCATCGCCACGTCGACCGTCGATCAGACCAAGGAATCGTTGGTTAACAATTTGCGCAGCATAGCGCCGGTGTTCCGGGAGCTCGCCAACGCCGGCCCCGCGCTCACCAGAGGGCTCGACTTCCTCTCGACGTATCCATGGGTGAAGAGCACCATCGCCAATTGGTTCCGCGGTGACTTCGCCAACATCACGCTGGTGATCGACCTGACCTTGAGTCGGCTCGACAGCGGGCTGTTCACCGGGACCAGGTGGGAGGGCGACCTCACCAAACTCGAACTGCAATGGGGCCGCACCATCGGACAGATGCCCAGCCCCTACACCGCGGGCAACCCGCTGATCGCCCCCTACCACTGGGAGTCCTACTGATGCTGCGACTATCCCGCACCGTGTGGAACCAGCTGGCGGTCCTGGCGGCGATCACGCTGGTCGCCGTCAGCGTCATGGCATTCGGATTCATCCACGTGCCTGCGCTGCTCGGCATCGGGCGTTACACGGTCACCGTCGACCTACCCGCGACTGGCGGACTGTATCCCACGTCGGTAGTCACCTACCGCGGCACCGAGATTGGTCGGGTCAAGTCGGTCGACGTCACCCGCGACGGGGTTCAGGCGGTGCTGACCCTGGACTCGAACGTCAAGGTGCCGGCCGACGTCACCGCGGCCGTCCACAGCCGGTCCGCCGTCGGGGAGCAGTTCATCGAACTCACGCCCAAACGGGATGCCGGTGCCCGGCTGCTCGCCGATGGATCCGTGATACCCGTTGGGAGCGTGCGAGTTCCGACCGACATCGCCAACCTGCTCGACCAGACCAATACGGCGCTGAAGGCCATCCCGCCCGACGACCTGAAGACCGTCGTCGACGAGGCGTCCAAGGCGGTCAGTGGGTTGGGTCCAGAGCTCTCGCGCATCGTGGACGGCTCGACGGCGCTGGCGATCCAGGCGGGCCAGACCAAGGGTTCGTTCACCACCTTGATCGACCAGTTCCCGGGGGTGGCGAATTCCCAAGTGCAAACCTCGGATTCGATTGCAACGTGGGCACACCACGTCGCATCGATAACCGGCCAGGTGGCCGCGCAAGATCCGGCCCTGGCCGACCTGCTCGTCCAGGGCGGTCCGGCGTTGAACCAGGGCAGGGCGCTGTTCGACCGCGTCGCACCCGCGCTGCCGGTGTTGTTGACCAACATGGTGAGCCTCGGTCAGATCGCGGTGACCTATCGCTCGGACATCGAGCAGCTGTTGGTGCTCTTCCCGCAGGGCACCGCCGTGATGTCTGCGATCGCGTTGCCGAACGCCGACACCAGACAGGCGTACAAGGGCATCTACCTCGACTTCAACCTCAACCTCAATTTGCCGCCGCCATGCAACACCGGATTCCTTCCCGTACAACAACAACGGGCCCCTTCGGACACCGACGCGCCCGACCGGACCAAGGGCGAGTTGTACTGCCGCGTGCCGCAGGATTCCCCGCTGAACGTCCGCGGCGTGCGCAACATTCCGTGCGAGAACAACCCAACCAAGCGGGCGCCGACGGTCGAGCTGTGCGAGAGCGACGATCAGTACGTCCCGCTCAACGACGGCAACAACTGGAAGGGTGACGCCAACGCGACGTCGACCGGCCAGTCGGTTCCGCAGTTCCCACCGGGCGTTCTGCCGCCAGCCGCGCGACCGCCCGAGCCGCCCAAGGCGCCGGTCGCGTTCACCCCCTATGACCCAACCACCGGCGACTACGTGGGTCCCGACGGGCGGCGCTACACCCAGCGCAACCTCGCGCACCCGGACGACAAGACCTGGCAGTCGGTGCTCTTCCCGCCCGGAGGGTAGCGCCATTGGGCGGCATTCGGCGCGGCAGATCGCGAGTAATCGCCGCAACGAGCGCCACAATCGGTACGGTCGCGGCATGGCAACCAGTGATTCGCGGGAAGTGGTCATCGAAGCGACGCCGGGGGAGATCCTGGACGTCATCGCCGACGTCGAGTCGACCCCGACGTGGTCCCCGCAGTACCAGAAGTCGGAGATCTTGGAGCGTTACCCGGACGGTCGGCCCAAGCAGGCCAAGATGACGGTGAAGGCAGCCGGGATCACCGACGAGCAGGTCATTGAGTACACCTGGACCGACGACAGCGTGACGTGGACCCTGCTGTCTTCGGGTTCGATGAAGGCGCAGGACGCGGGGTACACGTTGACCGCCGACGGGGACAAGACCAGGGTCCGCTTCGACATGAAGATCGACTTGAACGTGCCGCTGCCCGGATTCATCGTCAAGCGTACGGTTAAGGGCGGTATGGAGACCGCCACCGACGGACTGCGCAAGCAGGTCTTGAAGGTCAAGAAGGGCGGCAACTGACCCCTCGTGGCCATCACCGAATCCCGCGAGGTGGTCATCGAGGCCACCCCGGACGAGATCTTGGACGTGCTCTTCGACGTCGAGACGTTGCCCGAATGGTCGTCGGCTCACCAGGAGATCGAGGTGCTCGAGCGCGACGCGGAGGGGCACCCGAAGCGCACCCGTCAGGTCGTGAAGGTCGTCGGGGTCGCCGACGAGCAGGTGTTGGAACACACCCGCTACGCCGACGGCATCGGCTGGACGCTGGTCAGCGCCAAGCAGCAGCGCGCACAGCAGGCCCGCTACACGTTGACGCCGCAGGGCGACCACACCCGTGTCCGGTTCGAGCTCACCGTCGACCTGGTGGCCCCCTTGCCGGGCTTCTTGGTGAAGCGGGGTGCCAAGGGCCTGCTGGACACCGCGACCGACGGGCTGCGCAAACGGGTGCTGAAGGTCAAGCACGGTTGACGAATGCGGCAGTCTCGGACCCGGACGGCATGCGGCTCCGCAGCTGGACGAGGCGGCATGAGAACTCGTGACTCGGGTTAGCTGAGTAACCGGCTGCCAGAGGCCCGTACGTGGCTATCATTTGCCACATGGCCGTGAGAGCGTCCCGGGAGGTGTTGTTCGACGCCTCGCCCGAGGCGATCCTCGACGCCCTCGCCGACATCGAGGAGGTGCCGTCGTGGTCGACGGTGCACCGCCACGCCGAGGTGCTCGATCGTCACCCCGACGGCCGTCCCCATCACGTGAAGGCGACGCTGAAGCTGATGGGCGTCACCGACAAGGAAGTGCTGGTCTACCACTGGGGTCCCGACTGGGTGGTGTGGGATGCACAGGACACCTTCCAGCAGCGGGGCCAACATGGGGAATACAACCTGACCCGCGAAGGTGACCAGACGCGGGTGAGGTTCGACATCATCATCGACGTGGCCGCTCCGCTGCCGGAGTTTCTGATCAAGCGCGCCAAGAAGATCGTGCTCGACGTCGCGATCGATCGGCTGCGGTGCCGGGTGACGCGCAACCACGGCTGATTTCGCTCATCGTGAGCCAAGGGGAAATTTCGCTCATCGTGAGCCAAGGGGAATGTCAGCCCGAGCTCGGCCGGTTGTCCCAGACATGCCCACCGGAGTAGTACTCAACGTCCGTGCCCCCGCCTCCAACGCCGTCGACGACATCGTGGCCCAGGCGCGCCGAGCCTTCGAGCTCGGCGTGCGTCAGATCTGGTTGGCCCAGCAGTTTCACTACGATGCGATCTCCCTGGCGGGACTCGTCGGGGCAGCCGTACCGGGGCTTGGCGTCGGTACGTTCGTCGTGCCGATCAACCCGCGCCATCCATTGGTCGTCAATTCGCTGGCGCAGACCGCACAGGCGGCCTCGCATGGAAACTTCAGTCTGGGGCTCGGCCTCGGGGCCCATGCTCCCGAGCAGCAGGCGTTCGGCACGGCCTGGCCGAACCCGGTGGGACGGCTACGCGAACACCTCGAGATACTGCGGTCGATCTTCGACACCGGTGCCGTCGACTACCACGGCACCGAGTTCACCGCGGCGCCCGAGTGGCCGGTGGCGCTGGCCGGCGGCACGCCGGTACCCGTGTACGTTGCGGCGATGGGGCCCAGGGCATTACGGGTGACCGGCGAGCTCGCCGACGGCACCCTGCCCTACCTGGCGGGGCCGCGCACGCTCGAGCAATTCATCGTCCCCACCATCGGCGGTGCGGCCGCGTCGGCCGGACGGCCCGCCCCGCAGGTCATCGCGGCGGTACCGGTGGTGGTGTCCGACGATGTCGACGCCGCCCGCACCCTCGCCACCGAGGAACTGGCGTTCTACGAGCGGATCCCGTCATATGCCAGGGTGATCGCGCGGGAAGGTATGGGCCGGGCCGCGGACCTCGCCGCCGTGGGTTCGGCCGAGGCAATTCGCCAACACCTGCAGCGTTATCGGGACGCCGGGGCCACCGACCTGGTGCTCACTTCGCTGCGCTCGGACACCGGTGATCCCGAACGGCTTTGGGAGCTCGCCGCCTCGATCTGACGGGTCGCCTTCGCGAAATCGACCCCACGGTCGTTGGGCAGCCGATTCGACAGCCGTGGTGTCGATCTCGCGCAGCGTTGGGCGGTGCTAGTCGACCGCTCAGCTCGCGGGCAAAGGTCGGGAAGCCAACCCCGCAGCGTCTGGAGTCGGCGGGGAAGCCAACCCCGCAGCGTCTGAAGCCAACCCCGCAGTGTTTGAAGTCGGCGGGGAAGCCAACCCCGCAGCGGCTGAAGCTAGCGCCGCAGCGTCTGGAGTCGGCGGATGGCCTCCTCCATGGTGTCATCGCGTTTGCAGAACGCGAAGCGCACCAGGTGATTCCAGTCGCCGATGTGCGGCGAGTCGGGGTCGCAGAACGCCGACATCGGAATGGCCGCGACACCGGCCCGCTCGGGCAGCTCCGCGCAGAACGTGGTGCTGTCGGAGTAGCCGAGCGGGCGCGGGTCGGCACACAGGAAGTAGGTACCGAAGCTGTCGAGCACGTCGAAGCCGATGTCGCGCAGGGCGCCGGCCAGG
>JAHFVB010000555.1 GCA_023264755.1 Mycobacterium sp.
ATCGTCGGCGAGTGAGGGTTGCCGAAGCCAGTTCGGCGAGCTACCCCGGACTCTTGCTCGACCACCGCTCTTCCAGGTGACCGAAACGCCAAACAGCCAGGGCCACAAGCCAGGTGCCGATGAAGAGCCCGACCATGAGGTAACCGGCGTAGTCGAGATCGACACTTGCAATCAAAGCCAAAGGGCCCGAATCGATGTGGAGGCGGTCAACAAGTACCCCCACCAGTTCGACGGTCCCGATGATCAGGGCCACCATCACCGACAGCGACGTGATGGTGACGTTGTAGAAGATCTTGCGGACCGGCTTCGCGAAAGCCCAGCCATAGGCGTAGTTCATGAAGATCGCGTCGGTGGTGTCCGCCAGTGACATGCCGGCTGCGAAGAGCACCGGAAGAACGAGGATCGCATACACCGGAAGGTTGAAGGTGGCTGCACCGCCTGCCATTACGAGCAGCCCTACTTCGGTTGCAGTATCGAAACCGAGGCCGAACAAGACGCCGATCGGATAGATGTGCCAGGCCCTGGTGACCGACTTGGTCAGACCTCCCAGCATCCGGTTCATCAGACCGCGGGATTCAAGCTGGCGTTCCAATGCTGCCTCGTCGTAGCGCCCACGTCGCATTTCGCGGGCGACCTTGACGATGCCGATGAGCGCGATCAGATTCAGGATGCCGATGGCCCAGAGGAACAGCCCCGAAATCGATGGGCCGACAACACCGGTGACGGTGTGCAGCATCGAGCCGCCGTCCCCCATCTGTCCGACCAGGCTCCGCACGCCCATCGCGAGCAAGAAGGTCAGGCCGAATACGACGGTGGAATGGCCGAGGGAGAACCAGAATCCGACCGATAGGGGCTTGCGATCGACATTGCCCTTGATGTCATCGGCCAGCAGTTTGCGCGTGGTGTTGTCGATCGCGGCGATGTGGTCGGCATCGAACGCGTGACGAAGTCCGAAGGTATAGGCCAGGATTCCCACTCCGACGGTGAAGATCGGATGATCGCCGCCGAGCTGAAACTGCTGCGGCACGACGGCCGTGAACAACACTCCGAAGCCGGCCACATGAAGAAGCCCGATGACGCCGTACATTCCCGCCAACGAGCGCTTGTCAGCACGGGACAGGCTGCGTCGGAACTGAGCCGGCCCCCTTGGTGTCACGCGCCTTCCTGCGCTCGGGCGAGCAGAACACTGTCATGCGCTGACACGATCAAGAGATCGACGTCGCCGCGCTGGTGGAGTTCGGCGAGACGTTCGTGGTTGGCGTGCACCTTCTTGAGGTTGTCGGCCACGAGAGTTTCAAAGGTGCGCATCAGAATCGGGATTTCGCCGCCGTCGAGAGTGCCACGGTGGAAGAAGGCATCGCCGCAATGAAGCACCCAGCGACGGCCCGCGTCGACGGCAACGGCAGCGTGGCCGCGGCTGTGGCCGGGCATCGGGATCAACACGATGCCCGCATCGATGACGTCCAACGATCGCGCTGTGCTGAATCCCCGCCATGACTCGCCGGCGGGCTCGTGCTCGACCAGGTGAGGTTGATGTGCCCACTGCGACTTGCGATATCGGACGCGTCCGCGGACCGACGGATGGTGTACCGCCTCCGTCGCCTCAGCTTTCGTGACGTGAACGTGGGCGTGCGGGAAGTCCGAGAGTCCGCCGATGTGGTCGACGTCGAAGTGCGTCAAGACGATGTGCCGCACGTCCGCCGGGTCGAAGCCGAGCTGGTGGACTTGATGGAGTGCGGTCTCGTCGCGGTTGAGCGCCGGGCGGATGAGGTGTCGTGTGGGGCCGATCCGGCGGGCCGGCTCAGCGCAGTCCTCGGTGCCGAAACCGGAGTCGACGAGCACGAGGCCGTTGTTGGTTTCGATCAGAAGGACATGGCAGACCAAGGGATTTCCCGGCATCCGGATGCTGCCGCAGTTGAGATGATGGACCTTCACTGCCGCATCCCTCCTCGGTGCACGGCGAAGTGCGGTTCGGGTTGTACACCGGCGGTGTTGATCACACCCGCAATCATGACGTAGTGGCCGACGAACATGCTGCGCTTGCACCCGCCCGTCCCACTCGCGGCCTGAGTCTCAACTTCGTGAGATGCCTTTCGCCACAACATGGGCACTATACGCCCGTACAGCACCGGGTTGGTGACAGAATATCGGCAACCGATCGAGCGAGGAGACCATGGCAGCATCTACGCGGCGCATTGGTGCCGAGACGTCCAAGACCCGGGACACCCTGCTCGATCATGTCGAGAGGATGATGCTCGAAGAGGGCTACGCCAGCGTCACCTATCGCGCACTGGCTACCGCGGCCGGCGTCACGCCGAGCCTCGTGCAGTACTACTTCCCCACCCTCGACGACATCTTTCTCTCGGCGATCCGCCGTTACTCCGAGCGCAGCGCGAAGCTGCTCGACAAGACGCTGGAGTCACGTCCCGACGACCCGCTGCGCGCACTGTGGGAATTCAGCTGGATCGAGGCATCGGGTGCATTGATGACCGAGTTCATGGCATTGGGCAACCACCGCAAATCCATCCAGTCCGAGATCGCCGCCGAGACGGAACGGAACCGCAGACGCCAGGTCGAGGCGTTGATCGAAAAGTACGGCAAGACCGCACGCCCGGGCGGACATTTCTCACTACCCGCGTTGCAACTGTTGATTTCCGGTTTACCCAAGTTCCTCAGCATGGAAGAGGGCATCGGAGTCAAAACGGCTCACAAAGAAGTCACCAAGGCCTTCGAAGGGTACTTGGACACCATCGAGCCGACTGTTGCACCGAAACGCAAACCTGCTCAACGTCGTTCGAGTTGACCCTCGCGCGGCCTCACACCCTGAGCCAGCCGCACCACGACTGCCTCTACGGCCTTCACGAGGGCTGGCTGCTCGCGGGGATGGCCGTCCCGCAGAGTCGTGGTCGGGATCGACAACTCGACCTCGTCGACCACCTCAAGCCCCGCGATGCCCAGCGACTTACCGGTATCTTCGTGGGCCCACCTGCCGCCGTACTGGCCCAGTGAAGCGCCGATGACTGCGGCCGGTTTTCCCTTCATCGGACTGCTCCCGTAGGGCCGCGACAGCCAGTCGATGGCGTTCTTGAGCGCTCCAGGTGTGCTGCCGTTGTATTCGGGGGTGACCACCAACAACGCCTCGGCTGCGCCCGCCGTAGTTCGCAGCGCGGCAACGGGTTCCGGGAGCGGATCGTGATCGACGTCTTCGTTGTAGTGCGGCAGTTCGCCCAGCCGGTCAAACAGCTCAAGACGAAGGTCTGCAGGCGCAGTATCGATGGCCAGCTGTGCCAGCTGCCGATTGACCGATGCCGCACGCAGACTACCGACCAGGACCAG
>JAHFVB010000145.1 GCA_023264755.1 Mycobacterium sp.
CCGGACGCTTGTAGTAACCGGGGATGAGATCGGTTGACTTGAGGTACAACTCGCCGCGAGGGTAGGGCCGGTCGGTGCCGAAGTAGCCGAGCTCTGGGACGTCGACGAGCTTGTAGTCGAGCACCGGCGGGCGGCGCAGCGTGCCGTCGACCAGCACGACGCCACCCTCGGTGGAGCCGTAGCCATTGATGAGGTGAATGTCGATTAGCTCCTCGACCCACGCCCCCAGTTCGGGGGAGATGGGCGCCGAGCCCGTCATCGCCGAGAACTGGCGGCCGCCGATCAGCTGCTCGCGCTTCTCGGCGAGCACCTGGACTTCGATGGCGTCGCGGTCGGCGTTTGCCGGTGCGTCGGACATCCGCTTGTCCACTTCGCTCTGGACTTCCTGGAACAGCAGCTCCCAGATGCGGGGGACCAGGTCGAGCTTGGTGGGCCGCACCAGCGCGAGGTCGTCGAGCAGCGTCGACAGGTCGCTCTTGGCGCAGAAGTAAGCGGTGCCGCCGACGCCGAGCGTGGAGTAGAGGATGACGCGGCCCATGACGTGGCTGATGGGCATGAAGTTCAGCGTCAGCGCCGGGAGCTTGCCGTCGGTGTCCCAGTCGGGGCTGAACCATCCGCGCCAGCAGTTGGCCATCAGTCGGTCGGTGTACATGGCGCCCTTGGGGGCCCCGGTGCTGCCGGAGGTGTAGATGAGCAGGCGGAGATCGTCGTCGCGGCCCTGGGCGAGCTCGGGGCCGTCGGTGTGGCGGGCGCCCTGAGCGATGACGTCGTCGAGCGCTTCGACGGGAATCGCTTTGTCGGTGAGCCGGGCGACCGCGGATTCGAAGGCTTCGCGCTCGTCGTCGACCCGAGGGTGGTAGTCGAAGACGACCAGCCGTTGTGGTGCGTGGGCGGTGAGTGCGAGCTCGACGGCGTCGTCGAGGTGGTCGACGCTGGAGAGGATCGCGACGGGTTCGGTCTCGACGAGGATCGGGTGCAGCTGGGTGAGCGGCGCGCTGGTCTGGAGCGGTACGGCGACGGCGCCGACGAGGGATAGCGCCATGTCGACGACGGCGTAGTCGGCGCTGGTGAAGCCGAGGGTGGCGACCCGATCGCCGGGGTTCACCGGGTTGCCGGCCAGGGCGTCGGCCAGCGCTTTCACGCGGGCCCAGGTCTTGGCATAGGTCTGGGTTTCGAAGCGGGGCGCAAACTCGGCGACGGTGCGGCCGCTGGCGTCGGTGACGTACTCGACGGCGCGCTGGCCGAGTGCCGGGCGGTCGGCGTAGCCGGTCATGGCGGTGCGGATGACGTCGGCCAGCCGGGCGCCGTCGAGGGCCGCGGTGATGGCCAGGTCGGGCTGGGCGGCAATGAGTTGCGCGTCGCCAGAGGTCAACTGCTCGAAGCGGTAGTGGAGCCGCGCTTCGCGAGCGTTGGCGGGAGTTGACATTGTTGTCTCCTCTGACAATCGGTATTCAGTTCAGGATTAGGAGGCACGGCGCTGTGCCCTAGTTCGGAAAGTAGGTTAGGTAACCTATCTATTCCTGGGAGTTTGCTGTCACCGGCTGGCCCCGCGGCGTGTGAGGCCACCGTCGAAAATGCCGTTGGCCTGCGGTGTTTCGGGAAGCTGTGGGCGCTAGTGGCCGTCGACGGGCCGCCGAGTCAGCCGGGTGACGTTCGTCACCGACACTGCAGGAGTTCGCTGCACGCGGTCAGGACCCGTCGGCGGGGGCGAGTCGGCGACTGCCCAGCCACGCTCGGATGTGCTCGGCGACGTCGCGCCAGCCCGGTTCGACCATCATGTTGTGCCCCATCCGGGGAAACAGCGTGGCCTGGGTTCGGTAGGCCCGGGCGGTGGCGTGGATCTCGGCGTTGGTGATGGTGCCGCCGTCCTCGCCGCCGAGCACCAGCAGCGGGGCGGACACGAGCTCGGGCTTGGGCCATCGGAAGCCCGCATCGAGGAACGCGGCCCGGATGCTCTCGTTCTGGCAGCGCGCTGCGGTGGCTGCGACGATCGGTTCGGGCGTATGCGCGCAGAACAACGTCTCGCGGGGCAGCCGGGTGAAAACTTCCTTGTTCTCCCCGAACATGTTGGCCCGCATCGAGATCAGCGGATGTTTGCGCCAGAAGCGAAGGGCGCAGGCCAGCACGCCCTTTGGTGGCAGCGAGGCGAGAAGGACGCCAGCGGGTGCGTTGTAGCGCTCGAGATACTTCTGCACCGTCCAACCGCCCAGCGAGTGGCCGACGAGTACGGGCGGGGTGCCGAGGTAGTCCGCGGCGGCGCGCACGTCGTCGACGAAGTCGGCCACGGATAGCTTGGGTAGTGGCTTGTCGGAACCGCTGCCGCCGTGGGCGCGCAGGCTGACGGCGACGGCGCGGAACCCATGGTCGGCGAAGTAGTCGAGGAAGTGTTCGTCCCAGCACCACGCTGCGTGGCAGCCGCCGTGGACGAACAGCAGCGGCGTCGGATGTGCGTCCGAAACGCCGCCCTTGTCGATGAGTTCCAGCATCGCCGTGCCCCCCGGCCCGTCGTGATCACGTCAAGATCAGCGTACGAGGGCGATCACGTTGGCGCGCCGCTTTCGGCCGATGATTCGGCGGGAACCGCGGATGCTCGCTGCATCTCACTGCGGCCCAGGAGCGGGTAGCGTGAAGACCTTGGTTGGACGAGGGCCTGGAGCGCATTCGGGCCGGGTGCGGAGGTTTTCGTGACGATGGCAGCGCGGTAGCGAATCCCCATGGCAGTCAGTGTTTTCGACCTCTTCTCGATTGGCGTCGGCCCGTCGAGTTCTCACACGGTCGGTCCGATGCGCGCGGCGAAGAGCTTCGTCACCGACCTCGGCGAGCGGGTGTCCTCCGTCGTCGGCGTGCACGTCGACCTTTACGGGTCGCTGGCGGCCACCGGTCGCGGGCACGGCACGCTTGGCGCGGTGCTGCTCGGGCTGGAAGGCTCCTCACCCGAGACCGTGGACCCGGACGCCGGGCGCTTGCGGGTGGCCGCGATCGACGCGGGTGCGCGCCTGCGCCTTGGCGGTGGAGCTTCGGTGTCGTTCACCACCGCGGACATCGGCATGCACCCGACCGAGATCAAGAACCGGCACACCAACGCGTTGCGCTTCGCGGTCGACTTCGCCGACGGCAGTTCGCACGAGGCGATGTACTACTCGATCGGCGGCGGGTTCGTGGTGCGCGACGGGCAGCCGCCCGAGCCGCCCGCGGAGGTGCCGCTGCCGTTCACCACCGGTGACGAGCTGCTGAAGATGTGCGAAGAGCAGAACGCGGCGATGTGGGAGGTGGTGTGGTGCAACGAAATTACGCTGCGCTCCCCGGTCGAGGTGCGGTCCGGGCTATTGGCGATCTGGGCGGCGATGGAGTCGTGCATCGCCGCCGGTTTCCAGGCCGAGGGCGTGTTACCGGGTGGGCTGGAGGTGCGCCGGCGGGCACCGGGACTGCATCGGCTATTGGTCGCGCGGGAGGGCGGCGACGCGCATGCCGACTCGATGGACTGGCTGAACGTCGCGGCGATGGCGGTCAACGAGGAGAACGCCGGAGGCGGCCGGGTGGTGACGGCGCCGACGAACGGTGCGGCGGGAATCGTTCCGGCCGTGATGTTTTGGGCGCTGCGCTACCTGCCGGGCCTGGACGATGCGGAACGCCGCGACGACGCGGTGGTGCGCTACCTGCTGACGGCGGCGGCGATCGCGGTGTTGTACAAGGAGCGGGCGTCGATCTCGGGGGCCGAAGTGGGGTGTCAGGGCGAGGTCGGCTCGGCGTGCTCGATGGCCGCGGCCGGGCTGGCAGAGTTGTTGGGCGGTACCCCGCGCCAGGTGGAGAACGCCGCGGAGATCGGGATCGAGCACAACCTGGGACTGACGTGCGACCCGATCGGCGGGCTGGTGCAGATCCCGTGCATCGAACGCAATGCGATCGCCTCGGTGAAGGCGGTCAACGCCGCGAAGATGGCGCTGTATGGCGATGGCATTCACCGGGTTTCGCTGGATCAGGCGATCGAGACCATGCGGCAGACGGGGATGGACATGCTCTCCAAGTACAAGGAGACGTCGCTGGGGGGGTTGGCGGTGAATGTGCCGGAGTGTTGAGGGGTGGCGGTCGACAGCCACGCTGTCGCGGCCAAGGTGCACTAGGTGACGGAGTCTACGTCCACCCGGTTCGACGTCCGCGCTTTGTGCTTACATGGTCCAGATCTTCTGCTGGCTGAATGCAGTGCGGTCTGAGTCTTGCCGCTCGACTCCGATGGGCATTTAGAAACGCCAAGCCCATTCTCTAGGAATAACACAACTGGTCATGTGGAGTTTCGTATGTGCGCTGCCGCAGGGTGCCGAACTGCCTCAGCGATCTGCGCCGCAACCTCGGCTGGGTCCTCATGTTCCCAGAACCGGAGCACTGTCCAGCTTGCTTCGCCGAGCGTGGCATTCACGCATTCACGCATTCGTCACGGGCGCGGTTGCCAGCCACCTTTGCAGCCCAGAATCTGGCGTTTGCTCTTGGCTACAACCGAGATCATCGACGTCATGACCGGCGGTTCCACAGAGATCGAGAGCGGTGGATTGCCAACCGGACGGTTGTTGTGTCCGACCGCAGAACGCTGCCCGAACAATCGGCAGATTGAGGGCGGGGTGTCGTAGTTGGTCCGCCGTCTTTGTCAATGCGACAACGCAAATGCGATGCTCGGCAGGATAGTTCGTTCGTCCGATCTACGACGTACCAACACCCTTGCTCCGCTGATAGGTGCCTCTGGTTCCGAGCTCACCGGTGAACACACCCACCTACATCCTGTGGAAGTACTGTTAATGTGGTGGGAGATTGCTGAAAATAGCTCTCTAGCAACGGTTCCGGTTACAGACCCCACAAATTGGTGCATGCTGACCCCCGCGGAGATCAATAGACTCAAACCATGCTCAAGCCCCTGCATGTCGATCCGATCGACGTCCACCTAGCAGGTAGCCGCCTATCCGTCGCCACCCACACCGCCGCAACGGCGTTCGCCAACCATGAAAACCAACTCGCCGAGGCTGAAGTTGGCTGGGTGGGGGCGTCGCGGGAAGCTCTGCGCGAGTTGACGTCCGCGCTTTCAGCCAGGCACGTCGCGTACTGTACTGCGGTCGCCGAGTTGAGCCAGCACATGTCCGATGGTGCGGCCGCGTACACGAATACCGACACCAGTGCCTCGGAATCGGTGGCCCGCATCGCCGAGGCCATGGGCATGTAGCGCCGTGTCGGAACTGACGTGCAGCGAGGTCCGCCGCTGGGACGCGTCTGCCATCCAGCAGGTGTTCCAGGTGGTTAAGAACCGCGACGGTACGGTCGCGGATTTTGGCGATGCCATCGGGGATGCGCAGCAGGAACTCAATGACTGGGGCGGAGAGGCCGGCGAGTCCTTCCACCAGGAAGCGCATCACAAACGTCAGTACCTCAACAGCGACCAGTTGGCGCCGCAGCTTCAAGCCGCGGTCGAACGCGCAGAGACCGACGCCAAGGCCTGCCGCGATGAGATGGACGCCATCGATCGGGTCGCTGACCAGCACCACTGGAATGTCTTCGACAATTGGTTCCTCGATTACTCGCCCAACCCCAATGACGTCGACCTCATCAATCAAACCGAACAGCGGCTCACCGCTCTCCAGAAGAAGGCCGTTGCCGCCGACCATGAACTCGCTGTCGCGATCCGGGCAGCCGCAGGCGACGCCCAACTTGACGATCATGGCCAGGAAAACACCGAGCAGCCCGGAACGACGACGCCAACGTCCAGTCCGGGCACACAGGAGCGCCCAGGGGTAACTGACGTCAACGATCCAAACGTCAAGTGGCAACCGGGTTTCGACCCCAAGACGTGGCAGAACTCATGGCATGACCCACAACTTGCCGACAATCCGCCCGGCTATACGGGCGGACCGGGCCCCGCGCGCGATGCGGCGTGGCAGAACTATCTCGCGAACTTTCCCAAGGACGGTCGCGGATTCCTGCCCAACCCGAATGCCGTCAGCGATCCCGGACTGAAGGTCGTCGGCAACGGCGCCACCCAACTCGGCACGTCGTACGCGTGGGGCGGCAAGGGGCTCAACGGTCCCGGGAAGGGCACTTTGCAGGACGACCCGCCCGACGGCGGCGCGCACATATACGGCGACGACCAACGCATTGGCTTCGACTGCAGTGGTCTCGCCGAGTACTCCGTCTACCAGACCACCCAGGCCGATATCGGGCAAGGCACCGGCACCCAGATAGGTTCGGCCAACCTGGCGCCCGTCAACGGTCCACTCAAACCCGGCGACCTCGTCTACTACGGCTCAGGCGGCGCGCACCACGTCGGGATCTATGTCGCGCCCGGCGTCATCCTCAACGCACCCGAGTCGGGTCTGCCCGTCGAACTCGACCATCGCAGTACGACACCGGGGTCGGATTCCGGCGAACTAGTCCGGGTTCGACGGCCGTCCTGATCACGTCGGATTGTTGATCTTTGCGGCGATCTGGTCAGCGATGTTGGCCGCGATGTCCGGCGAGCGGTCGAACTGCGCGACGTTCACGCGCACGACGACGTTCAGGACCAAGCGCGCTTGGTCGGCGTGCAGCGTGGGGCCGGCATCCCCGCTGCCAGCGGGGGTCTGCCACACCACCATGGTTGGGTCCACGGTCGCGACGGCGGTGGGGCCGCCTGCGGACTTACAGACGTTGGCGGCGTCCACCAACTTCGCGAACCTTGTCTGCGCGCTGACGATGTCGGGATAGACCGCGATGGCCTGATCGATGTGGACGTTGCTGAACCCGCTGTAGCGCGTCGACCGAAAGGCCAGCGTGTCGGACCCGAAGACGGCGAGGTCGTCGTTGGCGCCGTTGAGTTGGCCGCACGGACCGCCGGCTTGCGCCGAATACGTTTGCGGGGCGCGCTCAGTCGCTGGCGGATAGTCGCGGTTGATGGTGTCTCCGACCAGCGGCACCTGCTCTATAGGCACCGGAAGGCGGTCGATCTGGTCAGCGGGGAACGGCTGACCGGTGGGCGGCGCACTGTGAGACGGAGCCGGTGGGCTGGCACACGCCACCGCTATCCCGACGAACATCGCCACCGAGCCCGACCGAACCGCCGCACGCATCATGCCTTCAGTATCCCCAACGTCGACATCGGTGCTTGACGGCAGATTCCGTACTCGAACCGCCGGCAGGTCACGTCCTAGGGCCTGGCGGTCAGAACGCCCAAACTGTCGGTGGCAAAGCTGATCGGAGGTGGGCTGGCGCGCAACCGCACGCCGCACCCGATAGCCTCGACTTCGATCGACAATCGATGGGGAGGTCAAAAATGGGCCTCGTATTGGGGCTTTCGATGTCGTCGAAGGACATCCGGGGGGTGTTGGTCGACGGCGAAACGGGCGAAGGTGCCCAGGTCGACCGCCGCGTTCTGGACCTGGTCGACGACGACGCGTCCGACGCCGAGGCATTCCTGGAATCGCTGGTGGCCGGTGAGGACTTACACACCGTCGGCCTGACCTGGTCGCCCGACGCCGAGCCCGTGGCGATCAAGGTGCGCGAAACGCTCGAGGTGCTCGGCGCCGGGGCGCCGGTGGTGGCCGTCCCTGACGTCGAGGCCGCCGAGGCCCTCGCCCGGGGCATCGCAGAGCTCACCGAGTACGACTTTCTGATCGTGTGCATCGTCGAACCCGACGCCGCAATCATCGCCACCGTCGACGGGTTCCGCGTGACGGTGGAGTGCGTGGACGGCGTCGACTCCGCCACGCTGATCGACCGGGCACGGGCGGTGGTGCGCAGCGCCCGTCCGAGCCCCGACGCGGTCTTCGTGCTCGGGTCTGCCGACACGGACGAGTTGGTGTCCGCGCTGACCGAGGCGACGTCGCAGCCCGTCCTCACCGCCACCGAGGCCGACTTGGCGCTACCCCGGGGTGCGGCGCTGGCCTCCGCACGGGCCACCAACGGGTCCGACGTGCCAGTCGTGGCCCCCCGAATCTCCCGAGTCGGCCTCTTGTCGTCGGTGCTCGCTGCGGCGGTCGTGGTCTTCGTCGGCTCGGTGGCGCTCTTGCTGGGGCGGCACCCGACACCGGTTTCGAGGGCACAACCACCCCGCAGCAGCGCCGCGGTCGAAACCGTCCAACCACCGGCCCCGCCGCGGAAGACCCCGAATGCGCTTGCACTCCGGCTCACCAGGGAACCCGTCACCGCGGTCGCGCCACCGGCTCCCCAGGCGGCTCCATGGGCGCCCGCGTACGTCCCGCCCCCGCCACCGGTCTACGTGCCGCCCGCCCCGCCACCGAAGCCGCGGCTGCGGGACCGAATCTTCGAGAAGATCCCGCTCGTCAACCGATTCGGTTAGCGCGCTTTCGAAGCCAAGGCGGCAGGCAGGACACCGGTTCCGCTATGGCAGTCCAGGTACCGAAACTCTTGTTGGTGAAGGCCAGGAACCATCACTTCGTGGTAGAGCCGCAACTGCGCATCTTGGCCGAAGTTGCTCATGTGTTGCATGAACGAATCGAATATCGCGACGTGCGTGGGATGCGAACGCGCCCAGGCTTCGAGCGCAGCCAAGTCGACCCACCAGCTGACCGCATAGGACTTCTCGATCGGGACGTATTCGTCATCGAGCACCTGCAGGTATCGGTTGACGTAACAACCGATCGTCGTACCTTCGTCGCGTAAGAAGTCCATGCCGCGGCGCAGCCGTGGTTCGACGTATTCGCGGTAGTACGTTCGCTCGTCGCCTTGGGTGTCCGAGTAGTCCTGGCCAGATCGGATGACGCACGCGTTGGCGTCCAAACGCACCGAGACGACCCGGTCGTCGGCGTGCTGCACCCCCGGCCCGAGGCGGCCGGGGGCAAGGGTGTCGACTTGGGTGATCGGCAAACGATCGCGCATCGACCCCCAGTATCCGTGCTCGGCGATGGGCGGTGACGTACTGTCGGCAATCGCACCGAACCCTTCTCGTCCGTCGGCCGAAGACACGATCGTCTCCAGGCGCTCGACGGTCGGCTGGAGTGACTCGACGAATCGACCGCAGCCGTCTGAGTGCACTTCGGGGTCGACCCAGTTCTGGCCGGAATGGCGCCACCACCGGTCGAAATCGCTCGGCTGTAGCCAATAGGCAGCTATGAGAACGGTTTTGAAGCCCGCCGAGTCCACGTATCGTGCTCTGTCGTGGTGGTTCGAGCCGCCTTCTGCTCGAAGGTCGCCGTCGAAGACCCGAAGGAGGTCGGCCAGCTGCTCCCAATCCGCCGTGGCCGACTGCACGCCGAGGTAGGCGACCGACAGCGTGGCCACCGACTCAGGCAGGAAATGACTGAATGAGGCGAACTCGGAGTGTCCATCTGGAGGACTGCGCGTCGGCGGGACGCTTCGCTGCACTCGCAGATGCGCGGGAATCGCACTGGCCGTCATGAGTCCGCATCGGCCGGGATCGCGGCGAATAGTGTTTCTCCGGTGACCGTTTCGCCATTGGGGGACTGTCGGTACTCGACGGCGGTGCGCGGCTGGGCGTTCAGCAGGAGGCGGGTGGCGTCAGCGCGCGCGTAGTGGCCGGTGGGGTCCGCGGCCTGTTTCGCCCGCCGGATCTCGCTCAGGTCCAGCTCGGCGATCAGCAGGGCTTCCTCTTCGGATCCCAGCGGCCCGGCG
>JAHFVB010000146.1 GCA_023264755.1 Mycobacterium sp.
CGGGCTGACCGTCGCGGAGATCGCGCGGGCCCTGCTGCAGTCCGAGACCGCGGTTGGACAGCGAATCACGCGGGCCAAGAACAAGATTCGTAGCGCGAATATACCTCTTCGGGTACCTCCCGCCGAGCTGCTGGCCGAACGAACCCCGCACGTGCTGGCCTGCCTCTACTCGGTGTTCACCGAGGGCTATTGGTCGACGACGGGACCATCGGCGATCCGTGACGAACTGTGCGACGAGGGGGTGCGGTTGGCCGGGGAACTGTGCCACTTGATGCCGGACTCCCGGGACGCACAGGCCTTGGCTGCGCTGATGTTGCTGCATGATTCGCGCCGCAACACGCGCGTCGACGCTCGGGGCGCCCTGGTGCCCCTCGATGAGCAGGACCGCAGCCGGTGGGACAGCGGCCGCATCGCGCGCGGGTTGGACCGGCTGCGCGCCGCCGAGGGGGCCGCCGGCAGCTATCTGCCCCAGGCGGTGATCGCCGCGGCGCACGCCACGGCGTCCAGTTGGGCCGACACCGATTGGACGCTGATATGCGCGGCCTATGACCGACTGATCGCCATCGCGGACACTCCGGTGGCGCGAGCCAACCGCGCCTTGGCGGTCGGGTTCCGCGATGGTTTCGAGGCGGGGCTTGGTGCGTTGGACGAGGTCGCCGACGATCCCCGGCTGGCCCGGTCGAATACGGTGGCCCCGATTCGGGCGGAGCTGCTGCGGCGGGCCGGTCGGCTGGCCGAGGCAGCGGATTGGTACCGAAGGGCCTTGGAGTACCCCGGCTCCGCGCCGTCGCGCGAATTCCTCGAGCGCAGGTTGGCCCAATGCGTCGGCCACCCCTGACCGGCTCAGTTGACCGGTACGTCCAAGATGGGCCGGGGATCCTTCGCACCGGGCCCGTCGAAGTGCCACCACTCCCCCGTGTACACCGTCAACCCGCCAGCGCTCATCGCGTCGCGCAGCTGAGCGCGGTTGGCCTGCTGGTCGGCGGTGACGCCATCGGTGGCATACGCCAGGCTGCGTGGGGTGAAGTCGTCGAAGTCGGTGCCCATGTCCAGCAGCCAGCCGTAGTGCGCATCGGCGACCGTCACGTCGACCGACCGGCCGGATTCGTGACTGCGTGCGTACTCACTTGGCTTGGCTACCCAATTGGGATTCGGCACCGCTTGGAACATGCGTACCTGCACCTCGTGCGGGCGGTAGCAGTCCCAGAACACCAGCCGCAGCCCCCTGCTGCGCAGGGTGTCCGCGGCGATCTTGAGCCCCGGTGCCAGGGCCTCGTGCACCAGGCAACGCGCATCGGTCGGGTACAGCGGTACGCCGACGAAGTTGTTCGCCGTGGCGTAGCGCAGGTCGATGCGGGCATCTGGCACGACGGTGCGCACGTCGATCAGTCCCGCGGCCTGCGCCTGGGGCGAGACCGGTGGGACGTCGTCGGCGGCGGCCGTCGCGGATGTCATCGAAAGCATGATCGCAGCGAGCCCTCCCGCGAGCGTGCGTAACGGGCCACGCCGGCTCGGCGTGTTGCGTACCGACCCGCACGCTCGCGGCAAGAGGGGTTAGGCCTCGGCGAAGTTGCGCGTGATGGTCGGGTCGACGGGGATGCCCGGTCCGGTCGTCGTCGCGATGACGATCTTCTTCAGGTAACGGCCCTTAGAGGACGCCGGCTTGGCGCGCATGATCTCGTCGAGCGCGGCGCCGTAGTTCTCGGCCAGCTTCGTCTCGTCGAACGACGCCTTGCCGATCACGAAGTGCAGGTTGGCCTGCTTGTCGACGCGGAAGTTGATCTTGCCGCCCTTGATGTCGTTGACGGCCTTGGCCACGTCGGGGGTGACGGTTCCGGTCTTCGGGTTGGGCATCAGGCCACGCGGTCCGAGCACTCGGGCGATCTTGCCGACCTTGGCCATCTGATCCGGCGTCGCGATGGCGGCGTCGAAGTCCAGGAATCCGCCCTGGATCTTCTCGATCAGGTCGTCGCTGCCCACCTCATCGGCGCCTGCGGCCAGTGCGGCCTCGGCCTTGTCACCCACGGCGAACACGATCACGCGGGCGGTCTTGCCGGTGCCGTGGGGAAGGTTGACGGTGCCACGCACCATCTGGTCGGCCTTGCGGGGGTCGACGCCCAGGCGGATGGCCACCTCGACGGTCGCGTCCTGCTTCTTCGACGACGTCTCCTTGGCCAGCTTGGCGGCCTGGAGCGGGGTGTAGAGATTGTCGCGGTCGACCTTTTCGGCGGCTTCGCGGTAGGCCTTGCTCGTCTTGCTCATTGGGGAATCCAATCGTGTGTTGTTGGAGTCGTGGTCAGCGGGCCGGAGCTGGCCCTCCCACGCCTTCTTGGGGGTACTGCTTAGACGACGGTGATGCCCATCGACCGGGCGGTGCCGGCGATGATCTTCGCCGCGGCGTCGATGTCGTTGGCGTTGAGATCTTCCTTCTTGGTCTCGGCGATCTCACGCACCTGATCCCAGGTCACCTTGGCGACCTTGGTCTTGTGGGGCTCACCGGAGCCCTTCTGCACACCTGCGGCCTTGAGCAGCAGCTTGGCGGCGGGCGGCGTCTTCAGCGCGAACGTGAAGCTGCGGTCCTCGTAGACGGTGATCTCCACGGGGATGACGTTGCCGCGCTGGCTCTCCGTCGCCTGGTTGTAGGCGTTGCAGAACTCCATGATGTTGACGCCGTGCTGACCCAGCGCGGGCCCGACGGGCGGGGCCGGGTTGGCCTTCCCGGCCTCGATCTGCAGCTTGATCAGCCCGGTGATCTTCTTCTTTTTCTTGGGGGCCATGAGTGTTCGGTCCTGCGCTTTCTGGTCTTGTAGTGCTTTAGATCTTGGCGACCTGGGTGAAGGTCAGTTCGACAGGGGTCTCGCGTCCGAAGATGGACACCAACACCTTGAGTTTCTGTTGCTCGGCGTTGACCTCGCTGATCGAGGCCGGCAGCGTCGCGAACGGACCGTCCATGACGGTGACCGACTCGCCGACCTCGAAGTCGACGAGGATTTCCGGACGTTCGAGGCTGGCCTCAGAGGAGGCAGCCGACGCGCCCGAGGCGGTGGACTTGGCCGCCTTCTTGGCCGCACCCTGCGGCAACAGGAACTTGACGACGTCGTTCAGCGTGAGCGGCGACGGCTTGGACGTTGCGCCGACGAAACCGGTGACACCCGGCGTGTTGCGCACCGCGCTCCACGACTCGTCGGTCAGCTCCATGCGCACCAGGATGTAGCCGGGCAGCACCTTGCGGTTGACCTGCTTGCGCTGGCCGTTCTTGATCTCGGTGACTTCTTCGGTGGGTACCTCGACCTGGAAGATGTAGTCACCGACGTCGAGGTTCTGCACACGCGTCTCGAGGTTGGCCTTCACCTTGTTCTCGTACCCGGCGTAGGAGTGGATCACATACCAGTCGCCTGGCCTGGAGCGCAGTTCCTTCTTGAGCGCCTCGACCGGGTCGACGTCCTCGTCCTCGGCGGCGGCTTCCTCGGCGGCGGCCTCGATGGTCGCCGCGGCGTGGGTGAGCTCGTCATCGTCGCCTGCTTCGGCCACCACCTCAGCGGTGGACTGCTCCAGCGATTCCGCAGCCTCGTCGGCGATCACGATCGCCGGGTCCGCGGCTTCGGCGAGCGCATCGGACACACCCGAGGGCGTCTCGCCATCGAAGGTTGTCACGGTTGTCAATCCTCTCTAAAACGTCTTCTGCTCGTAGGTGCAGCTTCGTCAGCCGAACACCAGGGTCACGAGCTTGGTGAGGCCGAGGTCGACCCCGCCGATCAGCGCCACCATGAAGGCCAGGAAGACCAGCACCACGGTGGTGTAGCTGACCATCTGCTTGCGGTTCGGCCAGATGACCTTGCGCAGTTCGGCGATGACCTGCTTGAGGTAGTTGAAGACGTAGGCGATCGGATTGCGCGACTTGTCCGACTTCGTCTTGGTCTTCTTGGGCCGCTTGCCGTCCCCGTTCTTGGTCGAGTCGCCCTTCGCATCGGTGGCGGACGAGTCGGCGTCGGCGAGCTCACGCCGCGGGCGCTTGCCGGTGGGACGCTGGGGACGCGTCACCACGGCAGTCTGTCCGCGCGTGCCGGCGATCCCGGCGTCGTCCGTGTCGAGCTCGGAGTCGACACCTGAGTCGACATCTGAGTCGACGTCGTCGAGCTCGGAGTCAACATCGTCGCGCTCGTCGCTCACCGCATGCCTTTCGTCTGCTAGGTGACCACCTTCGGAAGTGGCCACGCCTTCGGTATTCAGTTGAGCAGGGGCGACAGGACTTGAACCTGCAACCTGCGGTTTTGGAGACCGCTGCTCTGCCAGTTGAGCTACGCCCCTCTGCGGTTGGCAGGCCAACCCACGCATCCGGGGCTCACACAATTCACGCGCTCCCCGATCGGTCGATCAGAAACCGACGGACAGCGCGCTGAATTGGGAAAACCCCGAGTTCCGAGTGTAGCGCGGTGCCGGTCCGACTTACTAATCCCGGGTCGCGCGCTCCTGCCGAACGCGATTCAACCCCCGACTGCGGTCCGGATGACCTGACCGCTCTCGGGGTCCCACTTGACGGAGATCGAGTTGTCGCCGTCGTGGCCCATGAGCGTCGTGAAGGCCTCCAGCACGAGTTCGCCGTCGGCGTCGCTGCAGACGCTTCTGGTGACCACGATGTCGGCTCCGAAGCGCTCCACGACGGACTGGATCTCCATGTAGGCCCGCAGGGTCACGCCGACCTTGAGTGGCTGATGGAAGACGAACTTCTGGTCGACCTGGACGATCTGCATGGTGGCCATGCCGACGTCGACGTGCCGAAAGAAGTCCTGTTGGACGAGCAGGGCCAGGATGGACGGGAACGTCAGCGAAGCGATGAGGTCGTCGTGCCCGAGTTCGGCGGCGGCGTCCTCGTCGAACGTCGCCGGATCGTCGGCCTTGATCGCGCGTGCGAACTGGCGGACCTGCTCGCGGCCGATCTTGAAGGTCTCGGGATAGTGGTGCACCATCCCCTGGATGTCGGCCTTTAGTGGCACGTCACGCCAGCTTTGCGGTCGCAGTGGCGCGGCCGAAGATCTTCTTTCCGCCGGTGGTCGCGGAGATCGCAATGACGATCGACTTGGTCTCGGGCTCGACGGACTTGACCCGTCCGTTGAAGACGATTTCGGCGCCGACGCCGTCGTTGGGCACCGGTACGACGGCGGTGAAGCGGACGTTGTACTCGGTGACCGCGGCCGGATCGCCGATCCACGAGGTCACGTAGCCGCCGCCCAGCCCCATGGTCAGCATGCCGTGCGCGATGGCGGTGTCCAGGCCGACCTGCTTGGCGATTTCGTCATCCCAGTGGATGGGGTTGAGGTCACCGGAAACGCCGGCGTAGTTCACCAGGTCCGTCCGTGTCAGCGGGATCACGCGCTCGGGGAGCTCGTCACCCACCTTCACGGAGCTGAACTCACGCAGTGCCATCAGTAAAGCCCTTTCCAGTCTCATCCGAACGACCAGCCAAGGTCGTGTACGACTCCTGCACGGCGTCGCCCTGCTCATTGGTGATGATGTTCTTCGTCACGATGATGTCGGTGCCGTGCGCCTGCCGCACCGAGTGCACGTATACGTCGCAGTAAAGCCGGTCGCCCGCGTGGATCGGACGCAGGAACTTCAATTCCTGATCGACCTGGACGATCTGGGCGTCCTGGATGCCGATGTTGGCGTTGGCGAAGAAGGCCGTCTGCGCCTGATATCCGAAGACCGAGATGAACGTCAGCGGGGCCGGCAGCGTGTCATGGCCAAGCTCGGCCGCGACGTCCTCGTCGTGGTAGGCGGGGTCGTCGTTCTTGACGGCGACGGCGTACTCGCGCACCTTCTCACGCCCGACCTCGTAGAAGTCGGGGTACCGATAGTGCATCCCAACGATCTTCGACGACAGCGACACGGTTTGAGAACCTATCTCGTCAACTCTCGAGGGAGCACCCTCGGGCAAAGCACTAACGCGATTCCTTGTGCGCCCGGTGAGTGCCGCAGTTCGGGCAGAACTTCTTCAGTTCCAACCGATCGGGGTCGTTGCGCCGATTCTTCTTCGTGATGTAGTTGCGGTGCTTGCACACCTCACAGGCCAAGGTGATCTTGGGCCGTACGTCTGTACTCGAGGCCACGTCCGTCGTCCTTCTTCAGTGAATTGCATTGTCGATCTGTAGCGGTGGGGGGGCTCGATCCCCCGACCTCACGATTATGAGTCGTGCGCTCTAACCAGCTGAGCTACACCGCCATGCCAGGTGCCTATGGCCAGCGGCAGCTTCTCCCGACGCCGCCCGTGCCTAGCTCCACCGAGCCCCCTAACGGAATCGAACCGTTGACCTTTTCCTTACCATGGAAACGCTCTACCGACTGAGCTAAGGGGGCCTGCTCTACTGCTCCGAAGCCCGGGCACGAATGGTGGTCCATGCCGTGGGCCTTAAAGAGGGTACATTCCCGGCGTTTCCCTAGCCAAACCGCTCATAGCGCGACGGCTACGCCCTGGGCGAACCGCTGGTCACGAAGCACGATGGCATCCAGGTCCGCGGCCTGCGGCACGTCGAACACCACCGCCGCGTCGATCGACTTACCTGGCTCGACATCCTTGGCGGCCGGCCCGACATAGCGCCATGCCTCCTGGTCGACCCCGTACTGGGTCATGCCGTCGGAGACGGAGTCGAAGGCCGTCCGGAACGTCTGCCTGACTCCGGAGACGTTCGTGGCGGTGAGTTTGACGACCACGAACTTGCCGGCGGCGGTGATGTTGCGTTCCGGGTATTCGGGGTCGGCGAGTACGTCGGTGGTCTCGGCGCGGTGGACGACGAAGTCGAAGCTGCCGGCCCGCGCCTCGGCGCCAGGGGTGGGCGGCGCGCCGCCGCCGGTCACCGCGACGACCAGCGCGACGACGCAGGCCACCGCGACCGCGACCGCGATGAGCGCGAGCCCGCCCCGGCCGTTCGTCGTTGCCGCGTCTGTCGTCGTCACCTCGCCGCACTTCCTGTGGATTGCCTGCAGAAGCCCTGACAACCACCATAAACCCGCGCCTGACCGGCGGCAACGGAGCCTTGGTCCGCCAGCGCCCGACCACCACCTAGGCTTGGGCCATGGCTGATTCCGCCGATCAAGACCGCCTCTACTTCCGACAGCTGTTGTCGGGCCGCGACTTTGCGGTGAACGACATGATCGCCCAGCAGATGCGCAACTTCGCCTACCTGATCGGCGACCGCGAGACGGGCGACTGCCTCGTCGTCGACCCGGCGTATGCGGCCAACGACCTGCTCGACACCCTCGAGAACGACGGCATGCACCTGTCCGGCGTGCTCGTCAGCCACCATCACCCCGATCACGTCGGCGGTTCGATGATGGGCTTCGAGTTGAAGGGCCTGGCCGAGCTGCTGGAGCGCGTCAGCGTGCCCGTCCACGTGAATACCCATGAGGTGGACTGGGTTTCGCGAACCACGGGCATACCGCTCAGCGAGCTGACGGCGCACGAGCACGGTGACCGCGTCGACGTCGGGGCCGTGGACGTCGAACTTCTGCACACGCCGGGACATACGCCGGGAAGCCAGTGCTTCCTGCTCGACGGCAAGCTCGTCGCCGGGGACACCCTCTTCCTCGAGGGCTGCGGCCGCACCGACTTCCCGGGTGGCAACGTCGACGACATGTTCCGGTCGTTGCACGCGTTGGCCGAACTTCCCGGTGACCCCACGGTCTTTCCCGGGCACTGGTATTCGGCCGAACCCAACGCCGCGCTATCCGACGTGCGTCGCACCAACTACGTCTACCGGGCGAGCAATCTCGACCAGTGGCGCGCGGTGATGGGCGGATGACCCGTCGTTTTGCGTGAACGTAATTAGCGCAACCGTTACAGGCCTGCGCTATTGTCCGATTTCGCAGCGCCTCACGGGCGCGTGACGGGGAGGACATTTCGATGACGACACCGCCCACGCCTGCGGGCTGGTATCCCGACACAGAGGTTTCGGGCGGACTGCGCTACTGGGACGGCAGCAACTGGACCGAGCATCGCACTCCGCCGCCGGCTGCAGAACCCGCCGCGGTCCCGGCAAGCGAGCAGCCGACCTCCGTCGCGGGGTTGCCCGACCAGCCGACCTCCGTCGCGGAGTTGCCCGACCAGCCGACGTCGGTCGTGTCGATACCCGACCAGCCGACTACTGGCGCACCTGACCAGCCGGCCGGGGAGCCCGCGGCCGAAGCCGCCGGCGAATCGGCCTCGGCGACCGACGAACCGGTTGCGGCGCAACCGGCGTGGGAACCGCCGCCCATGCCGGCCTGGGGCGCCCCGCCGACGGGCCCCGACCAAGCATCGGGTCCACCGGCGTATTCGGCTCCCCCCGCCACCCCCTACGAGGCGCCCTCCTACGAGGCGCCCGTCACGCAGGCCTACGGGACCCCGACCTACGGCAGCCCGACCCATGGCACCCCCTCGTACGGGGCGCCTTCCTACGGGGCCCCTTCCCATGGGGCGCCGTCCTACGAGAACCCGCAGTTCGCGCCGCCACCTCCGGGAAGCCCGCCCGGCGGCCAGTTCGGCGTTCCCCCCGGAGGCGGCGGCAGCAACAAGCTGGTGCTCGGAGTCATCGGGGCGCTGGTGGCAGTGGCGCTGGTCGTGGCGCTCGTGCTCGTCTACTTCTTCGTCATCAAGCACGATGACAAGACGACCACGACGGCCGCCAGTTCCACGTCGCAGTCGAAGCCGTCCTCGACCAAGACCTCGACGTCGGCGCACCCGTCCACCCAGCCGAGTACCCCGCAGGGCAACGGCGACGGGGTCACCGATGGCGACTTGACCATCACGTTCTCCAGAACCGACACCGGTGACACCATCACGTCGTCGATCAGTGACTCCCTCGAGGTAACCGCCAAGGGCGAGTACCTGGTGGTGTACTTCGATGCCACCAACAACGGCACGTCGTCGCAGACATTGCTGCTGACCCAGCAGAAGCTCAACGCCGGCGGCCAGACGTTCGACGCGGATGCCGAAGCAAACTTCTACCTCTCGGGCACCGCGACCGTCGAGATCCAGCCCGGCGACACCCAAGAGGTGGGCGTCGTGTTCGACGTACCCGTCGGCACCGAACCGGATTCGCTGCAGGTCTTCGGCAGCGTTACGAGTCCGGGCGTGACCCTGCCGATCTCGTAACGGCAAGGCCGCGATTCTTTGCGCCCCGACTTTGGCTCGAACGGCTGAACCTGCCCCCAACGCGTCCTAGAGGTAGGGTACTGGTGTTTGCTAGCATCTGCCGAGCGACGTAAATTGCGCGATTGGCGGCGAAGGCTACTGCCGGGCTGAGCACCGACCACGTGAGGGCGCAGTGGACTGGATCAAGGACCGTTGGGACGAACTGGCCAACGTGGGTTCGGGAGGCTGGCTGGCCATCGCGGCCTGGGCGGCGTTGGCCTTCGGCATAGTCGTGCTCCTGTACGCACACCGGCAGGTGAAGAAGAATCGCCAACTCAAGACGGCCCAGGTGCGGCCTCAGGTCGCGATGTACATGGAGCCGCACGCCTCCGACTGGCACGTCATCGAGCTCGTCGTGCGCAACTTCGGTTCG
>JAHFVB010000147.1 GCA_023264755.1 Mycobacterium sp.
CATCTGACACAGCCCGATTTGCCCGGCGGGCATGTCGCTGTACATGGTGATGGTGACCTTGGGCGAGGTGGCCTTGACCAAGGCGCTGAGTTGCTCGCCGACCATTTTCAGGTCATCGGACGACGACGTGTTGACGTCGGTGATGCCCTGTTTCAGCAGCACCATCGCCATGGCGGTGTGCCAGTCGTCGATGATCGCGGTCTTGCCCTTGTACTTGGGATCCCACAACGCTTCGTAGGGGTTCTTGAGCGCACCGATGTCGGCTGTCACTTGGTCGGTGCGCCAACCCATTCCGGTGGTGTAGATGGTGTACGGCACGGTGTACTGCCAGCCCTGGTCGTACCACGGGTTGGTGAACGTCGGCCACACGTTGGAGATGTTGGGCAGGTAGCTGTGGTTGAGCGGACGCAGCAGTCCGCCGGTCACCAGTCGGCTGATCTCGGTGTAGTTGGCGTTGTAGATGTCGAAGTCGACCCCGCTGCGAAGCTTGGTGATGGCCTCGTCGCCGTCGTTGAACGTCGAGACCTCGATCTTGACGTGGTACTTGTCCTCGAAGCTCTTGATGGCCGCCGGGCTGAGATAGTCCGCGTAGTTGTAGATCTTGAGCGTAGCGCCCTGCTCCGGCGCGAGGCCGTCGGCGATGGGCTTGTTGCCGTCGGCGATGGGCCACTTCACCGGACTGTCCGGTTTGGCGATGGTGAGGGTCGGTCCCGAAGAGGATGAGGATGATCCCGGCTTCGAACAGGCCGCGAGAAATGCGCCGAGTGTCGGTGCGGTAGCGGCGAGTAGCGCGGCGCGCGCCAAGAACTGTCGACGGTTCGGACCGGATCCGCTGGGCATGGGCATCGTGGGCCTCCCCGGAGGTTTCGCGTCTTGTAGCTGGTAGGACTCTCGCATAGACTGAATGCTCAGTCAACCGCTAGTGAACCCTTGAAGGGCGGAGGTTCGACCGTGTCGTCCATGGTGGTGCAGAACCCGGTGTCGGACGCAGTCGACGAGTTGATCGCCGAAGAAGAGCGAGTGTTCCTGCGGCGCCAGCCCCGCAGCACGGAACTGATCGCACTGGCCCGCGAACACCTCGCCGGCGGGGCCACGTCCAACTGGCAGATCGCGCAGCCGCAGGCGGTGTGGATGAGCCATGGCGCGGGCTCCAAGGTGTACGACGTCGACGGCACCGAGTACGTCGACATGCACGGTGGCTACGGCGCTTCCATTGCCGGGCACGCACATCCGGCGATCGTGACGGCCGTGAGCAATCAGGTGCGGCGTGGCACGCACTTCGCTCAGCCCACCGAGGACGCCATCTGGATCGCGGGCGAGCTGGCCCGCCGGTTCGAACTTCCCCTATGGCGGTTCGCGAACTCGGGCACCGAGGCCACCATGGACGCCGTGCACCTGGCCAGGGCACTGACCGGACGTGACCTCATCATCAAGGTCGAGGGCTGCTATCACGGCCACCACGACTCGGTTCAGGTGTCGGTGCTTCCGGAGGCGGACGAGATCGGCCCTCGCGACCATCCCACCGGCGTGCCCGGCAACTCCGGCATCCCCGCGGCGATTCGCGACCTGGTCGTCGTGGTGCCGTTCAACGACGCTGCCGCGGTGGCGCGGGCGCTGGCCGAGCACCGCGGTCAGGTCGCCGCGATGATCCTCGAGCCGGTCATGATGAACGCGGGCATCATCCCGCCGGAGGACGGTTACCTGGCCGCCATCCGTGAACTGGTCCATGCCGAGGGTGCCCTGCTGATCTTCGACGAGGTCAAGACGGGTTTCACCACCGGCCCCGGCGGGGTCACCGCCCGTTGCGGAGTGGTACCCGACATGGTCTGTCTGGCAAAGGCATTGGGCGGAGGCATCTCGGTCGCGGCAATCGGCGGAACCGCTGAGGTGATGTCGGCCATCGCCGACGGACGCTACGAACAGGTGGGCACCTTCAACGGCAACCCGCTGGCGATGGCGTCGACCCGGGCGACACTGTCCGAGGTGCTGACCCCCGAGGCCTATCGCCACCTCGACGGGCTGGCGATGCACTTGCGCTCGGCCCTGGAGTCCGTCATCGCGGAGTACGGCTTCGACTGGCACGTCGTGTCGGTCGGCGCCAAGGGCTGCGTGACGTTCCGACGCGACCGGGTGCGGGAGTTCCGTGACTTCCTCGGCATCGACGCCAGACTCGGGCACCTGCACTGGCTGGTTCAGCACAACGGTGGCGTGTTCCTACCACCATGGGGGAAGGTGGAGCAATGGCTGTTGTCCGTCCAGCACGACCGTGCCGATGTCGATCGCTTCGTTGCGAACTTCACCCGCTTCGCTGCGGCGGTGGCGAACTGAGCGGCGGCGCGTGACCGGGGCCGGCGGGCAGGAGCGCAGCGACTCGGGGGATCGAGCCGGCGGGCAGGAGCGCAGCGACTCGGGGAATCGAGCCGGCGGCGCAATTCGGCTGGTCGAGCTCGTCAAGTCCTTCGACGGCGTGCCCGCCGTGACGGGTATCGACCTCGACATCCCTGCAGGGCAGTTCTATTCGCTTCTGGGTGCCTCGGGGTGTGGAAAGACCACCACGCTGCGGATGATCGCCGGGTTCGAGAAGCCGGACTCCGGCCGCATCGAACTCGACGGTCGGGACGTGGCGGGCGATCCGCCACACAAGCGCCCCGTCAACACCGTCTTCCAGACCTACGCGCTGTTCCCCTTCATGTCGGTGTGGGACAACGTCGCGTTCGGGCTGAGGTATCGCAAGGTGTCCAAGCAGGAGACCAAGCAGCGCGTGGGGGAGGCGCTGGACCTGGTTCAGATGGCCGGCTACGCCAAACGCCGCCCCGGCCAACTCTCCGGTGGGCAGCAGCAGCGGGTGGCCCTGGCCCGCGCCTTGGTGCTGCGGCCGCGGGTGCTACTGCTCGACGAGCCGCTCGGTGCGCTGGATGCCAAGCTGCGCAAGCGATTGCAGCTGGAACTGCGGGCGGTTCAGCGCGAGGTGGGCATCACGTTCGTCTACGTCACCCACGATCAGGAGGAAGCGCTCACCATGAGCGACCAGATCGCGGTGTTGGCAGAGGGCAAGGTCGAGCAGGTCGGACCGCCGCAGGAGATCTACTCGGCCCCGGCGACCACCTTCGTCGCCGGTTTCCTGGGCGCGGCCAACATCTTCGACACCGAGGTGCTCGAAGTGTCGGGGTCGTCGGCGGTGTGCGCGGCGTTGCACACTCGACTCGGGGCGACCGTCGACTCCTCGGTGCGGCCCGGCCTTGCGGCGGTCGTCATCAGACCCGAGAGAATCGCCCTACAGGATCCCGATGCTCCGGTGGCCCAGGGGTGCAACGTGATTCGTGGCACCGTCGCCCAGGTGGTGTACCTCGGTGCCAGTACTCAGGTGCACGTAGACGTCGGGGCGCCTGCGGCGTTGATCGTGGAGGTGCCCAATGCGGCCGGGCCGCAGTCGGTGTCGCATCGGCCCGGGATGGAGGTGGCGTGCCTCTGCTCCCACGACGCGGTGCGGGTGCTGCACCGCAGTTCGGCGCAGCCGATCGTCGACCCCGTCGTGGCCGTGGCGGAAGCGCCGCAGCCGCTCAGCCCTTCTTTGCCTTGACCGGCTTCTTCGTCGCGGGTTTCGGCACCGGGGGCAGATTCAACTCGCGTTCGGCGAAGCGCATTGCGATGTCGTAGGCGATGTTCGAGTCGACCTCGGGGTCTTCGAGGGCCACCTGGATGGACAGTCCGTCGAGTAGCGCTCCGAACTCGAGTGCGAACATCCTGGCGTCCACGGGAGTGTCGAGTTCGACCTCCGCGGACTTGATCGCATCGACGATCATGGTGCGCCAGCGGGCGTCGAGCTCGACTCGGCCGGCCTTGACCTCGTCGTGCCGAAATGCCTGCGCCCACAGGTCGAACCAGAGTCCCCACGCGCCGGGAATCTCGTTGTCCGCTTCCGGGACGCACGTCCACTTGATCAGTAGGGACAGTCGTTCCCGCAGTGAGGGGACCTCGGCGAGCATTCTCTCGGCCGCTTCGTAACCCGACTCCTCCGAGTAGCGCAGGGCGTCGACCAGCAGCCGGTCCCTGATACCGAAGTAGTAGATGACGAGGGCCGAACTGACTCCGGCGCGCTTGGCCACGTCGGCGATGCGAGTTTCCCCGAAACCCCGCTCGCAGATCAGCTCGGCTGCCGCGCGCAACATTACGATGCGGCGCGCCTCGTTCTGTTCGGTTGCGGGTGCAGGTTCGGCCATGTCCTCGTCCCCCTTGTCGACGTGTCAGCGCTGGCACTTGTCTGTAGCCTAACACTTCATTAGATTGAACAGTCAGTCAGGACCGGGTGGCAAGCCCGACGAGAAGGGATCCACATGCCGAATTCCTACGACGCGATAGTCATCGGGGGCGGCCACAACGGGCTGGTGTCGGCCGCTTACCTGGCCCGCGCCGGCGCCAGGACGCTGGTCCTCGAGTCGCGCGGCGCCCTAGGCGGGGCGGCCACCACCGAGGCGCCGTGGGCGGACGCCCCCCACCTGCGCGTCACCCGGTTGTCCTACGTGATGAGCCTGATGCCGCCGACGATCGTGCGTGAACTCGCGTTGGAGCGGCACGGCTACCGGGTGCATCCGATGGGCCCGTCCTACCAGGCCTTTCCGGAGGGCGGCTCGCTGATCATCTACGAGGACGACCCCAAGCGCACTCACGAGCAGATCTCCAAGTTCTCCAAGAAGGATGCAGACGCGCTGCCGGAGTACTACGCGTGGATCGAGGGCATCGCCGAGGTGATGGGCCCGCTGCTGACCCAGGTGCCCCCCAACATCGGGTCCAAGCACCCGTCGGACCTGCTCGACCTGGCCAAGCTGGCCTGGCCGCTGCGCAACAGCATCACGCCCCGGCTGACCGCGGACATCACGCGACTGCTCACCATGAGCATCGCCGACCTGCTCGACGACTGGTTCGAGTCACCGCAGTTGAAGGGACTGATGGCCGTCAACGGCATCATCGGAACCTGGGCCGGACCGTGCGAACCGGGCACCGCATACGTGATGGCCCACCACTCGATCGGAGACGTCGGCGACGGCCAGCTCGGCAGCTGGGGCTACCCCGAGGGTGGCATGGGCGGGGTATCGGAGGCCATCGCACGCTCGGCGCGCAGCTTCGGCGCCGAGCTCCGCACCAATGCCAGGGTTTCCCGCGTGCTGACCAGCGGCGGTCGGGTCCGCGGGGTGGTACTGGAAAATGGCGAAGAACTGACCGCGCCGACGGTGGTCACCACCCTGCACCCGAAGATCGCCTTCCTGGACCATCTTTCGCAGGACGAACTCCCCACGGACTTCGTCGGCGACATCGAGCACTGGAAGTCGCGCAGTGGAGTGGTGAAGATCAACGTCGCACTGTCGGAGCTGCCCAGCTTCACCGCCAACCCGAGTTCCGGGCTGGCCGAGCACCTCACCGGCTCGATCGAGATGGCGCCGACGATGGACTACCTCGAGGCGGCCTTCCAGCAGGCCCGCGTGGGCCAGCCCGCGACCCTGCCGTTCAGCGATGGCGTGATTCCGACGACGTTGGACAAGACGCTCAATCCCGATGGCACGCACATCATGTCGCTGTTCACCCAGTGGGTGCCGGCCGAATGGGCAGACGCTCCGCACGCCGAGGAACTCGACGCCTACGCCGACCGCGTGATCGACACCTACGATCAGGTCGCGCCGGGGTTCAAGGCGTCGATCACCCATCGCGACGTCGTCGGCCCGCACGAGATGGAGCAGGAGTACGGGCTGATCGGCGGAAACATCTTCCACGGTGAACTGTCGCTGGAGCAGCTGTTCCACATGCGACCCGCTCCCGGGTTCGCCGACTACCGGACGCCGATCGCGGGGCTCTACAACGGCAGTTCGGCTACCCATGCCGGCGGCGGGGTGTGCGGCATCCCCGGTTGGCAGGCCGCGAAGGCCGCGCTGGCCGACAAGAAGCGGGATGGTCGTCGCCTGCGCTCGGTGCTCGGACGTCGGCACGGCGGCTGAACCCATGGACGACGCGCGCCGGGCGGCCGTCGCGACGATGCTCGGGGCGCGGTCCGTGGCCGTCGTCGGCGCCAGCGCCAAGCCGGGTAGCTTCGGCGAGCGCATGATCGTCGAGGCGCAGCGAAGTTCGGCGCGCACGTACCTGGTGAACCCGCGCTACCAGCGGGTCGGCGAGCTGCCCTGCGTGCCCACGCTGTCCGACCTGGACGAGGCCGTCGACCTGGTGCTGCTCGGGGTACCCGACCGGGTGCTGATCGATCAACTGAAGGCGGCCGCCGAAGCCGGCGCCCGCTCGGCCGTCCTGTTCGGCTCGGCCCACGGGTTGCGGGACGAGATCGTGTCGGTCGCCACCGCAGCAGGCATGGCGGTGTGCGGCGCCGGCTGCATGGGCTTCGTCGACAACGCCACCGGGGTGCGCGCCTTGGGCTACCTGGAACCCGACCCGGTGCCAGCGGGCGGGGTCAGCCTCGTCAGCCACTCGGGTTCGGCCTTCTCGACGCTGCTGCGCGCGCGCCGCGGGTTCGGCTACCGGCTGGCGGTTTCCTCGGGTCAGGAACTCGTCACCGACGCGGCCGATTACGTCGACTACGCGCTCGCGGACCCGCAGACTCGGCTGATCGGGCTGCTCCTGGAGACTCCGCGTGCGGTGGCTCGACTGCGCCGGCTGCTGCTGCACGCCGCAGAGTCGAACGTGCCCGTCGTCATCCTGCCCGTCGGTGGCTCGCCGTCCGGGCGGGCCATGGTCGCCGCCCATTCCGGCGCGCTCGCGGGGGAGGACGCGGCGTGGGATGCGTTCTGCGCCTCGGTCGGTGCGGTGAGGGTGCGCGATCTGGCGGAGTTCACCGACACCATCGAACTGTTCTCTGCTGGGCGGCGGAGCCGCGGTGGTGGTCATGGTATTGCCACGGTGCATGATTCGGGCGCTGAACGTGCGCTGACCGCTGACCTCGCCCACGAACTCGGCGTCACGTTCGCTGCGCTGTCCGACGCCACGGTAAGCGTCGTCGACGACCTGCTCGACGAAGGCTTGGCGGCCTCGAACCCGCTGGACGTCTGGGGTACCGGGGCCGATACCAGAGCGTTGTTCGGGGCTTGTCTGCGCGTGATGTCCGACGATCCCGCCGTGGCGGTTACCGCGCTGGCCGTGGACCTGGTCCCCGAGTACGACGGCGACACGTCCTATGAGGATGCGGTGCGCGACGTGGCGGCGGGCACCCAGGCGCCGTTGGCCGTGCTGACGGCGGTGCCGTCGGCGATCGACCGGACAGCCGCGGACCGCCTGCGCAACAGCGGAATTCCCGTGCTGGAGGGCACCCGGAGCGGGCTCGCCGCGCTCGGTCACCTGGCCTGCTGGCCATTGCCGGTCGAGGCTCGCCAACCCGTGGTCGACACTCGGCGCCGGGCGCGCTGGCAGGCTGCGCTGTCGGAGTGGACGCCGGAGTTGGCATTCGAACTGCTGGCCGACTACGGCATCCCCACTGCGACGCCGCGGGTGGCGCACACGGTCGACCAGGCGGTGCAGGCGGCCGCCGAGCTCGGCTACCCGGTGGCGCTGAAAACCCTTGGAGCCGAGCACAAGACGGAGGTGGCCGGGGTGGTGCTCGGAATCCCCAGTGCTGATCGGCTGAGCTCGGAGTACCTGGCCTTGGCCGGCCGGCTCGGAGCCGCGGTGACGGTCCAACCGATGGTCCCCGAGGGCGTCGAGGTGTCGATCGGACTGGTCCGCGACGAGTGTTTCGGCCCGCTGCTGGTGGTCGCCGCGGGCGGGACCCTGGTGGAGTTGCTGGCCGATCGCGCGCTGGCGGTGCCGCCCGTCTCACCTGCGCGTGCCCGTCAGCTGTTGGACGGGTTGCGGATGCGGGCCCTACTCGACGGATGGCGGGGCGGGGCCCCGGCCGACGTCGCGGCGTTGGTGGACGTGGTCGTGGCGTTCTCCAACCTGGCCGCAGACCTGGGTGACCTGCTCGACGCGGTCGAGGCGAACCCGGTGATCGTCTCGCCTGCGGGGGTGATGGCCGTGGATGCGTTGGTACATCCGCGCGCCGCGGGCCCTGCCTAGAAGCGGTTCCCCTAGAAGATCGAGTAGACCTTTCGCACGGTGTCGTGGATGTCCCACGTGCCCGTCCAGCCCTTGGGGAAGACGGCCATGTCGCCCGTCCCCAACTCGGAGGCCGCCCCGCCGTCGGGGGTGACCGTCATGCGCCCGGCGACCAGGTAGATGACTTCGTTGGTCTCCAGCGTCCAGTGCGACGGTCCCGGCGCGCACTGCCAGATGCCGGCGGACATGTCGCCCTCGGCCCACAGTTCGACACCGTGGGTGGCCATTTCGGCGCCGGTGGCCTCTGCCAGCGGGCCCCAGTCCTCCAGCTCGGCATCGGCGGCCCCGGCGATGATGGGGGTGAGCAACCCTTGGGTCACGAGTGGATCCTCTCGTCGGCGACGCGTTCTGGGAACGGCAGCGAAATCGGTTCGGGGGCAACGCGACTGTTGCCGTCCGCATCGAAGCGGTCCAACCCGAGGTCGGTCAGGTCCAGCCAGGTGCACGTCCCCGCCGTCGTCAAGTCGGCAGCCACCTGGGCGACCGCGGGCCCCCACATCATCCCGTGTCCTGCGGCGCTGGCCACCACGGTGCCCGCCAGCGGGCCGTCGGCGGTGAGCAGCGGACCGAGGATCGGGAGGTGGTCCGGGGTGTAGTCGATGGTCGCCGCCCACGACCGGCGCAGCCCGAGGCCGCGGACCGCCGGGAAGAGCTCCTCGATGCGGTCGCGGGCCTTGCGGTAGTAGACGTCGTCGAAGTCGACTGCCACCCCAGGCGGCTCGTCGGGGTTGCTCATGCCCCACAGCACCCCGCCGGCTTCGCCTGGCCGCCAATAGATTCCCGACGTCACGTCGAACACCATGGGGACCTCGTTGATGTCGAGCGCGGTCGGCGCCGCGGTGACGACGACCTGATGGCGGGTGCCGCCCGCATGGATGCGACCGCCTGCCGCGGCCCCGACGGAGGCGAGCTTGGGACCACCGGTGAGCACGACGTGGTCGGTGTCGATGGGGCCGGTCGTAGTGTCGACACCGAGGACGCGTCCGCCGCTGGTGCGTAGCCCGGTGAAGGCGCAGTGCTCCCGAACCTCGACGCCGGTGGCGACCAGGGCGGCGGTGTAGGCCAGTACGTTTCGGGGTGCGTCGAGGTAGCCATCGCCCGGGGCGAACGAGGCGCCGAGCGTGACGCCGGGGGCCAGCCCGGTGTGTCTGGCGTCGAGCTCGGAGCTACTGAGCCATTCGACGTCGAGCCCGAGGCTGCGCTGCAGTGCAATTCGGTCGTGCGCCTGGGCCACCTCGGCGGGGGTGAAGCACGGCATGAGGTAGCCCTGGGCCGTGAAGCCGCAGTCCAGCGGGAAGCGGTCGCCGCTGGCGGCGTAGAACTCCTGCGCGCGCATTCCGAGCTTGATGGCGGTTTCGGTGCCGCCCTGAGCGCGCACAATTCCCGCGGCCCGGCGGCTGGCGCCCTCGCCCAGGGTTTCGGCCTCGACGAGCACGACGCGGCCGACTCC
>JAHFVB010000148.1:0-2084 GCA_023264755.1 Mycobacterium sp.
TTCTTGGACGGCTGGCGGGGCCTATTGGAGGACCGCCGCATCCAGCTGGCCAACGACGACCGCAACGACCGGCTACTGGCCAAGGGCGGCACCATCCTCGGGACTGCGCGCGTCAATCCGGACAAGCTGCGGGCCGGCTTGGACCAGATCAAGCAGACGATGGAGGACAACGGCATCGACGTGCTGATCCCCATCGGCGGCGAGGGCACGCTGACCGCGGCGCACTGGTTGTCGGAGGAGAACGTCCCGGTCGTCGGGGTCCCCAAGACCATCGACAACGACATCGACTGCACCGACGTCACGTTCGGGCACGACACCGCACTGCAGATCGCCAGCGACGCGATCGACCGATTGCACAGCACGGCCGAGTCTCATCAGCGGGTCATGCTCGTCGAGGTGATGGGCCGCCACGCGGGCTGGATCGCGTTGAACGCCGGGCTCGCCTCGGGAGCGCACATGACGCTGATCCCCGAGCAGCCCTTCGACATCGAAGAGGTCTGCCGGCTGATCAAGCAGCGGTTCATCCGCGGTGATTCGCACTTCATCTGCGTGGTCGCCGAGGGCGCCAAGCCCGCCGAGGGGTCGATGCAGTTGCGCGACGGCGGCATCGACGAGTTCGGTCACGTGAAGTTCACCGGGGTGGCTCACCAGCTCGGCGTCGAGATCGAGAAGCGGATCAAGAAGGAAGTGCGCACCACGGTGCTGGGCCACGTGCAACGTGGCGGTACTCCGACGGCGTACGACCGCGTGCTGGCCACCCGGTTCGGGGTCAACGCCGCCGACGCCGCGCACTCGGGGGAGTACGGGATGATGGTGTCGCTGCAGGGCCAAGACATCGGCCGTGTCCCGTTGGCCGACGCGGTCCGGCAGCTCAAGCTGGTGCCGCAGAGCCGCTACAACGACGCCGCGGAGTTCTTCGGTTGAGCGCTCACTAGGATCGAAGCATGAGTGTCACCTCCGCCGAACTAGTGGACTACGACGAGGTCATCGCACGCTACGAGCCGGTGATGGGCATGGAAGTCCACGTCGAGTTGTCCACCGCGACCAAGATGTTCTGCGGTTGTGCCAACGAGTTCGGGGGCGAACCCAACACCCAGGTGTGCCCCGTCTGCCTGGGTTTGCCCGGGTCATTGCCCGTGATCAACCAGGCCGCGGTCGAGTCGGCCATCCGCATCGGGCTGGCGCTCAACTGCGAGATCGCGCCGTGGGGTCGCTTCGCCAGGAAGAACTACTTCTACCCGGATCAGCCGAAGAACTATCAGATCTCCCAATACGACGAGCCGATCGCGGTCAACGGCTACCTCGACGTTCCGCTCGACGACGGTTCGACGTGGCGGATCGAGATCGAGCGCGCCCACATGGAGGAGGACACCGGCAAGCTCACCCACCTGGGCAGCGACACCGGTCGCATCGAGGGTGCCACCACGTCGCTGCTCGACTTCAATCGGGCCGGCGTGCCGCTCGTCGAGATCGTCACCAAGCCCATCGAGGGGGCGGGTGAACGCGCCCCCGAGATCGCCCGCGCATACGTGACGGCATTGCGAGACCTGTTGCGCGCCTTGGGGGTATCCGATGTCCGCATGGATCAGGGCTCGTTGCGTTGCGACTCCAACGTGTCGTTGATGCGCAAGGGTGCCACCGAGTTCGGCACACGCACCGAGACCAAGAACGTGAACTCACTGAAGAGCGTCGAGGTCGCGGTCCGGTACGAGCTGCGTCGTCAGGCCGCGATTCTCGATGCCGGCGGACGAATCGTCCAGGAAACCCGCCACTTTCACGAGGACGGGTACACCTCCGCAGGCCGCAGCAAGGAAACCGCGCAGGACTACCGCTACTTCCCCGAACCCGATCTGGAGCCGATCGCGCCGAGTGCGGAGCTGATCGAGCAGCTGCGGCAGACCATTCCGGAGCTACCCTGGCTGACCCGCAAGCGAATTCAGGACGAGTGGGGGATCTCCGACGAGGTCATGCGTGACCTGGTGAACAACGGCGCCGTCGAACTGGTGGCGGCGACCGTCGCGCACGGCGCGTCCATCGAGCCGGCCCGTGCGCTGTGGGGCAACTTCCTGGTGCAGAAGGCCAAC
>JAHFVB010000148.1:2094-9523 GCA_023264755.1 Mycobacterium sp.
CGCCCTGGCCATCACCCCCGCCCAGGTCGCGGCGGTGATCAAGCTGATGGACGACGGCAAGCTGTCGAACAAGCTGGCCCGGCAGGTCATCGAGGGGGTGCTGGCCGGCGAGGGTGAGCCCGAGCAGGTGATGACCGACCGGGGCCTGGCCGTGGTCCGCGACGATTCGGTGATCAAGGCGGCCGTCGACTCGGCGCTGGCGGCCAATCCCGACGTGGCCGACAAGATCCGGGGCGGCAAGGTCGCCGCCGCCGGCGCCATCGTCGGCGCAGTGATGAAGGCCACCAAGGGGCAGGCCGACGCCGCGTTGGTGCGTGAAATGGTCATCGCGGCTTGCAGCTAGCGCCCGCAAGATGAAGCCTCAAGATCTGGTCTTTCGCCTACTGCGCCACCCGCTGAGGCTGTTGTCACTGCGCTCCATCGTCATCGTCGGTCAGCTGTCGGTGATCATCCTGGTGCTGACGTTGGGCTCCTGGGTATGGGTCGGCGTCACCAACGACCAGTACAACCAGCTCGACCGCCGGCTGGACTCACTGAGCAGCCTCGGCGACGTGAACACGTTGCTGCGGAGCGCTCAGCAGAGCGGCGTCGAACCCCAGCCGACCACCACCGGGTTGGTACGCACCGCACACATCGGGCCGGTCACGGTGTCGATTCCCAGCGACATCGTCCTGCCCGAGCTGCCCCGCGGCTACGCCAACACCACCATCGGTGGGGTCGAATACCGCGTCCGGACCATCACCACGGGCACCGCCTCGATCGCGCTCGGCGCGCCCGTCGCCGAGACCCAGGCCCAAATCGATTCGCTGCACTGGCGGGTGTTCTGGATCTGCACGGGCGTGATCCTGGGTACGTTGCTGGTCGGCTGGGTCATCTCGCTCATCATGGTCAATCCCTTCCGACTGCTGGCCCGTCAGGCCCGCGCCATCAATGCGCAGTCGAACCCCGACGAGGTTCAGGTGCGCGGGGTGTGGGAAGCCGTCGAGATCTCCGAAGCGGTCGAGGGGATGCTGGCGCGCATCGGCGACGAGCAGCAACGCACCAGGGCGGCCTTGGAGTCGGCGCGCGACTTCGCGGCGGTGGCGTCGCACGAGCTCCGCACCCCGTTGACGGCCATGCGCACCAATCTCGAGGTGCTGTCCACCCTCGATCTGGCCGACGAGCAGCGCAAGGAGGTCATCGGCGACGTCATCCGCACCCAGACCCGCATCGAGGCCACGCTCATGGCGCTGGAACGGCTCGCCCAAGGCGAGTTGACCACCGTCGACGACTTCGTCCCGGTCGACGTCACGGAGCTGCTCGACCGGGCCGCGCACGACGCGATGCGCAACTACCCGGGGCTGGAGGTGTCATTGGCCTCGTCGACCACGGTGCTGATGCTCGGGCTGCCCGCCGGGCTGCGGCTGGTCATCGACAACGCCATCGCCAATGCCGTCAAACACGGCGGCGCCACCCGCGTTCAGCTCAGCGTGGTCAGCTCCGCCGACGGGGTCGAGATCGCGGTGGACGACAACGGCTCCGGGGTGCCCGAGGGGGAGCGGACCGCGGTATTCGAACGCTTCCGCAGGGGCTCGAATGCGTCGCGGTCGGGTTCCGGACTGGGCCTGGCGCTGGTCGCTCAGCAGGCCGAATTGCACGGCGGTACCGCAGCTCTGGAGGTCAGTCCGCTGGGTGGAACGCGGATGATGCTGCGGCTGCCCGGACCAGGGCCAACCTGACCGACGGCCCGAAGCGGCCGCTCGACTAGGTCTTGTCGGCGTTGGCCCGCGGGAACCCGCCCTGCGGGAACAGCGGGAAGACCACGTCGTCGAGCTTCTCGGCGTCGCCCATGGTCTTGTTGACCGTCGCGCCCCACACGTTGCCGTCGGGTGACAGCTGCAGCGCCCACACGTGCCCGTGCTGGTCCTGGCGCAGTACTTCCGGGTCCCCGGTGACCGCACCGGTGTCCGGGGCCATCCGCACCGCGACCGTTTGCTTGGTGTTGACGAGGTTGACCAGCACGGTGCCGTCGGAAGCCGCGCAGCCCGCCACGCCCGGCTTGTCCGGCCAGGTCCACACCGTGGAGACGACGGAGTCCTTGGTGATGCGCTGCAACCGGTCGCCGGTCGGCGTGCGGTCGGTGACGTACAACGAGCCGTCCCCGGAGTCCAGGCAGAGCCCGCCGCCGGAACCGATCCCGCTGAGCGCGGTGGTCGGAGGGGCCTGATTGATGGTGGTCGGTTGTTCGATGCGAAGCAGCTTGCCCGCCAGCGAGTTCGGGTCGGAGGCCTGCGCGGGATCGCCGGCGTCACCTGTCAGCACTTCCAGCGTCGTCGGGCTGGTGAAGATCAACGCGCCCATGTTTCCGGTGGCGCCCTTGGGGATCCCGGTCAGGATCGGCTTGGGTACGTCGTCGTCGGCGATGCGGATCACGCGGTTGTCGGTGGGCGTGCTGACGTAGGCGAACATCAGCCGGTCCTGGTCGTACGTCGGCGACAAGACGATGTCCATGAGGCCGCCGTCACCCGACGGGTCGACCGGGATGACCATCTTCACCTTCGGCTCGGCATTGGCCGAGATGTCCTTGACCGCGCCGGTGGTGCGTTCGGCGACGAGGGCGGAATGGCTGTCCGGACCCATGATCAACCCGCTGGTGCTGTCCAGGCAGCCCTGCATCACCCCTGGCGCCGGGCAGACCTTCTTGAGCGTCGACGGCGGCAGCGGCGGGGGCGGGGAGGGTGACGAGCTCGGCGCCGCCCCGTACTGCGGTGGCTTGGTGAAGGGTTCCGACTGGGCTTCGCTGAACCGTGCGCAGCCCGACCCGAACAGCACGGCGACACCGAGCATCGCCAGCACAGCTTGCCTAGGCCGGCGCAATCTCATGCAGGCCAGGTTACGGACCGTTTGGCGATGCCCGCCACGCCGGTTGCACCGGGCGCCGCCCGAGCACCGCGGAATATGTTGGGAAAGCGACGCGCCAATCCGCGATTCCCAGGTAGTTAGCACTTACGCTGGGTTGGTGACCAGTACTTCTCACGACCCGCGAGCGTGGCAACCGCCTCAGGAGCACGCCGTGCGGCCGGAGTCGGCGCGCCTGGTCGATCCCGAAGACGACATGCCCTCCTCGACCTACGGCGGTGACTTCGAGACGACAGGCATACCCCGGTACGACAGCGCCGGTGCAGGCTCGGAGCACCAGGGCTTCCCCCTGCTCGGCGAGCCGGAGCCGCTGCCCTACGTCCAGCCCAGCGGGCGGCACAGCGCGCACCCGGTCGAGCCCACCGAGATCGAACCCGATGCCGCCACGGACCAGAGCCTGCGGGCGGCCGGCCGGCGAGGCACCCAGGACCTCGGATTGATGCTGCTGCGGGTGGGGCTCGGTGCGTTGCTCGTCGCGCACGGCCTGCAGAAGGGCTTCGGCTGGTGGGGCGGCAGTGGCTTCGGAGGCTTCGCGCAGACGCTGGCCGACGCGGGCTACCAGCACGCTCGCATCTTGAGCTACGTCGGCGTCGGCGCCGAACTCGGCGCTGGCACGCTGTTGGTACTGGGCTTGTTCACGCCGCTGGCCGCTGCGGCCGCCGTCGCGTACCTGATCAACGTCCTGCTGGCGGCGGTCGTCCTGCAGCCCGCCTCCGGTTACTTCCCCTTCTTCTTGCCCGCTGGGCACGAGTACCAGGTCACGCTGATCGTGCTGGCCGGTGCGCTGGTGCTGACGGGCCCGGGCCGCTACGGATTCGATGCGGGTCGAGGCTGGGCCCGGCGCCCGTTCCTCGGCTCGCTGGCGGCACTGGTGCTCGGCATCGGCATCGGCATCGCCGTGTGGGTGTTGCTCAACGGCGTCAACCCGCTGGCCGCCTAGGCTGCTGGGCCTGCCGGATCGGGGCCCTCGGGATTGGGTTCGTAGGGATTGGGCACGCGGCCGTCGGTCGTGGCGGCCAGGAGCGGCAGGGTCGCGAAGGTCACCGCAGGCAGTCGGAATTCGGTGCCGTCCTTGCGGCGGGCCAACGCCCAGGAGGACTTGTCGAAGCGCAGCCCGTCGACGTCCGACCACGGCACCGTCGTGCTGTTCAGCAGCGTGCGCGCCGTGACGGTGTCGCGGTCGACCACGGTGCGGTATCGGGCGACGATCGTCGATGCGAGGACGGGAAGCACGAGCAGCGGGGCGAACACGGCCGGTTTGGCCAGGACCAGGGCGAGTAGGCCGAGTGCGAAGAACCCGACCGCCAAGTGCGCCATCGGCGAAATCCTGATTACGACCGGTGCGCTGGCACCCTGGGCAGCTGGCGAATTCACGACGACCATCCTTGCATCGCCCGCGAGGGCGGCGGTCGCACCGGGCCGCCGGTTGGCCCTCGACATGCGAAATTTGACCTTCGACCAGTGCGGGGGCTACCGTCGGTGATTATGAAAACGGGATTGCTCGTAGTAATTGGTTGGCGCGTTGGTGCATAACCAGGCCTGAGCCTACGAGCATCGACGCGCAACCCTCGTGCAGCTGACGCTGACGGGGGTTTTTTGTTGCCCGAGAACCCACTGAATCGTGACGAAGAGAGACCGAGAGACATCGTGAGCGCACCCACCACGCGACCACCAGAGCCGGCCCACCGTGCGAACGGGACGCCCGCAGTCGTGAACCCGCCCGCCTCGCAGCCGAGAAAGGTTGCCCCGCAACAGATGACGGGCGCGCAGGCGGTAATTCGTTCGCTCGAAGAACTCGACGTCGACACCATCTTCGGCATCCCCGGCGGGGCCGTGCTGCCGGTCTACGACCCGCTGTTCGACTCGCAGAAGCTGCGGCACGTGCTCGTCCGTCACGAGCAGGGCGCCGGGCACGCCGCCAGCGGCTACGCCCGCGCCACCGGCAAAGTCGGCGTGATGATGGCCACCTCGGGCCCCGGTGCCACCAACCTGGTCACGCCGCTGGCCGACGCGCAGATGGACTCCATCCCCGTGGTCGCCATCACCGGACAGGTCGGCCGCGCACTGATCGGCACCGACGCCTTCCAGGAAGCCGACATCTACGGCATCACCATGCCGATCACCAAGCACAACTTCCTGGTTCGCGACGGCGACGACATCGCCCAGGTGATCGCCGAGGCGTTCCACATCGCCAGAAGTGGACGTCCCGGCGCGGTGCTCGTCGACATCCCCAAGGACGTTCTGCAGGCCCAGTGCACGTTCAGCTGGCCGCCGAAGATCGACCTGCCCGGCTACAAGCCGAACACCAAGCCCCACAGCAGGCAGATCCGCGAGGCCGCCAAGCTGATCGCCGCGGCGCGCAAGCCGGTGCTGTACGTCGGTGGCGGCGTCATCAGGGGCGAAGCCACCGAGGAACTGCTCGAACTCGCCGACCTGACCGGCATCCCCGTGGTCACCACGCTGATGGCGCGCGGGGCGTTCCCGGACAGCCATCCGCAGAACCTGGGCATGCCGGGCATGCACGGCACCGTGGCCGCAGTCGGGGCACTGCAGAAGAGCGATCTGCTGATCGCGCTGGGCACCCGCTTCGACGACCGGGTGACCGGCAAGCTGGACTCGTTCGCGCCCGAGGCCAAGGTGATCCACGCCGACATCGACCCGGCGGAGATCGGCAAGAACCGCAACGCCGACGTGCCGATCGTGGGCGACGTCAAGGCCGTCATCCGGGAGCTGGTCGAGGCGCTTCGGCGCGACGGGGTCAGTGCGACGAGCCTGAATCTGAACAACTGGTGGGAGTACCTGCGCAGCGTGCAGTCCACCTACCCGCTGAGCTACGGGCCGCAGAGCGACGGCAGCATGAGCCCCGAGTACGTCATCGAAACCCTCGGTCGCATCGCGGGACCGGATGCGGTGTACGTGGCAGGCGTTGGGCAGCACCAGATGTGGGCCGCGCAGTTCATCAAGTACGAGAACCCCAAGACGTGGCTGAACTCAGGTGGGCTCGGCACCATGGGCTACGCGGTGCCCGCCGCCATGGGCGCCAAGTTCGGCCGTCCCGAGGCCGAGGTGTGGGCCATCGACGGCGACGGCTGCTTCCAGATGACCAACCAGGAGTTGGCCACCTGTGCCGTCGAGGGGGCACCCATCAAGGTGGCCGTCATCAACAACGGCAACCTCGGCATGGTGCGCCAGTGGCAGACGCTGTTCTACGAAGAGCGCTACAGCCAGACCAACCTGTCCACCCACAGCCACCGGATCCCCGACTTCCTCAAGCTGGCCGAGGCACTGGGCTGCGTCGGATTGCGTTGTGAGCGGGCCGAAGACGTCGAGGACGTCATCAACCAGGCGCGGGCGATCAACGATCGTCCCGTGGTGATCGACTTCATCGTCGGCGCGGACGCCCAGGTGTGGCCGATGGTGGCGGCCGGTGTGAGCAACGACGAAATCCAGGCGGCCAGGGGAATTCGGCCGCTGTTCGGCGACGAGGGCAACGAGGGACACGCCTAATGACGATCAAGACCCACACCCTTTCGGTGCTCGTCGAGGACAAGCCGGGCGTGCTCGCGCGCGTGGCGTCCCTGTTCTCGCGGCGCGGCTTCAACATCCAGTCGCTGGCGGTCGGCGCCACCGAGCAGAAGAACCTGTCCCGGATGACGATCGTCGTCTCGGTGGAGGACTTCCCGCTGGAACAGATCACCAAGCAGCTCAACAAGCTGATCAACGTGATCAAGATCGTCGAGCAGGACGAGGACAACTCGGTCTCGCGCGAGCTGGCCCTGATCAAGGTTCGGGCCGACGCCACGACCCGCGGTCAGATCATCGAGGCCGTGAACCTGTTCCGCGCCAAGGTCGTCGACGTCTCGGCCGAGTCGCTGGTCGTGGAGGCCACCGGAACGCCCGGAAAGCTGACGGCACTGCTGAACCTCCTGGAGCCATACGGCATCAGGGAGATCGCCCAGTCCGGCATGGTGACGCTCTCGCGCGGTCCGCGCGGCATCGTCACCACCAAGTAACGCAGTTTCGACGAAATACGAACGAAGAGAAGGAAATCAAGTGGCAGTTGAGATGTTCTACGACGACGACGCCGACCTGTCCATCATCCAGGGCCGCAAGGTGGCCGTCATCGGCTACGGCAGTCAGGGGCACGCCCACTCGCTGAGCCTGCGTGATTCGGGCGTACAGGTGAAGGTCGGCCTCAAGGAAGGTTCCAAGTCCCGCGAGAAGGTCACCGAGCAGGGCCTCGAGGTCGACACTCCCGCCGAGGTCGCCAAGTGGGCCGACGTCATCATGCTGCTGGCGCCCGACACCGCGCAGGCGGAGATCTTCAAGACCGACATCGAGCCGAACCTCGAGGCCGGTAACGCGCTGTTCTTCGGACACGGCCTGAACATCCACTTCGACCTGATCGAACCCGCCGAGAACATCACCGTCGGCATGGTCGCACCGAAGGGCCCCGGCCACCTGGTGCGCCGCCAGTTCGTCGACGGCAAGGGCGTGCCGTGCTTGATCGCCATCGACCAGGACCCCACCG
>JAHFVB010000149.1 GCA_023264755.1 Mycobacterium sp.
GTCGCGCGGTCACCGAGTTGCCGAACCACTGGTGGGCGAGCTCGTGGGCGATCAGCCGCTCGGCGCTGCGTCGCCCATCGCAATGGTTGGCGCCGAAGATCGAAATGCCTTGTGCCTCAAGTGGAATCTCGAGGTCGTCATCGGTGACGACGACGGTGTAGCCCGTGGCGAGCGGATAGGGGCCGAACAGTTTGACGAATAGCTTCATCATGTCCGGCTGCCGGCCGAAGTCGTGGTCGAAGTTCTGTCGCAACCGTTGTGGCAGTGCGGCATTCAACTCGACGGGTGACTTGGACAGGCGGTGCGTTTCGTACTCGCCGATCTGCAGGGTCATCAGATAGGTCGACGTCGGCTCGGCCTGCTCGTACGTCCACGTCGTCATCCCCGCCCGGGTCCGCCGCGACAGCAACTTTCCGTTGGCGACCGCACGGTAGGGATTCTCGGTACTCAGCTGGATGCGGTAGCTGGCCTTGGAGCTCGGATGGTCGTCGCAGGGGAACCACGTCGCGGCGCCATTGGGCTGGCCCGCAACGAGTGCGCCGGCCGAGAGCTCCTCGAATCCGACTTCCCCCCAAAGCGTTCGGATGGGCCGCGGGTTGCCTGCGTAGCGCACGCCGATCGTCATGGCGGCGCCCGCGGGCAACGCCGAGGACAACGCGACGTGCAGCTTGCCCGCCGTATGCCGGAAGTGCGCCGGACGCTGGCCGTTGACGGACACCTTCGACACGGTCAGTGCACCCGCCAGATCGAGGGTGAACGTCTTCAGCGACGCCAACGTGACGGCGGTGATGGTCGCCGCGCCTGCCAAGCGATTGATCTGGACCTTGTACTCGAGCTCCAGTTCGTAGCGCGATACCCGATAGCCGAAGTTGCCGTTGCTCGGCAGATAGGGATCGATGACGGGAGGCGGTGACCTGCGTGCTCCGTTCTTTCCCCGGTCGCCACGCTCCTGCCCGCCGGACTTCTTCGAGGAGCGTGTCACGCGGCGGGTTCCTTGGGGGTCTTGGCGGGCGCAGCACGGCGCTTCTTGCCGAAGGCGTTCCACGGCGCGATGGGGTTACCCTGCCACCGCGTCGACGGCGGCACTTCGTCACCCCGCATGACCAGCGACGCCGGACCGACCGTCGCACCCGCGCCGATCTTGGCCGCGGGCAGGGCCACGCAATGCGGCCCCAGCGTGGCGCCGGCCTCGATGGTGACGGTGTCCATGCGCATGATGCGGTCGTGGAACAGGTGGGTCTGCACCACGCAGCCGCGGTTGACGGTCGCGCCCCGGCCGAGGGTGACCAGGTCCGCCTCTGGCAGCCAGTAGGTTTCGCACCAGACGCCCCGACCGATCGACGCGCCGAGCGCCCGCAGCCACAGATTCATCACCGGGGTACCGCTGGCCGAGCGGGCGAACCACGGGCCTGCCACCGTCTCGACGAACGTGTCGGACACCTCGTTGCGCCACACGAACGACGACCACAGCGGATGTTCGATGGCCTTGATACGACCGATCACCACCCACTTGGCGACGACGGCGATGGTGCCGGCCAGCGCGCCCGCCGCCAGCAGCACTACGCCGCCGGCCAGCGCCGTCCACCACCAGCCGAAATCGATTGCCAGCCACTGCAATGCCCCGAGCACGGCCACCCCGATGCCGAACGTCACGACCAGCGGGATCAACCGGAACGTCTCGACCGTCGAGCGCATGACCTTCAGACGCGGCGACGGGTGGAAGGTGCGCAGCACGTCCGCGGCCGTGGGTTGGCGGCGCAACCGGATCGGCGGGCTGCCCAGCCACGACGAACCCGCCTTGGCCTTGTGCGGGGTGGCACTCAGGACGGCCACCAGACCGTCGTCGGGCACCCGCCGACCCGGTTGGGTGATGCCGGAGTTGCCCAGGAAGGCCCGCTTGCCGACGGTGGCCTTCGCGACGTGGATCCATCCGCCACCCAGCTCGTAGGACGCCACCATGGTGTCGTCGGCCAGGAACGCGCCGTCCTCCACCACCGTGAACTTCGGCGTCAGCAGGGCGGTCGAAATCTCCGTGTCCTTGCCGACCGTGGCTCCGAGCAGCCGTAGCCACCACGGAGTGAGCAGGCTCGCATAGATGGGGAACAGATAGTTGCGGGCGGCATCCATCAGCCGCTCGGTGGCCCACAGCTGCCAGCCGACCCGGCTGCGCACCGGGTGGTAGCCCTCGCGCAGGCCCAACGCCAACAGTCGTACCCCGAGCACCGTCAACGCGGCGTAGACCACGACCGCGACGAGCGTGGCCAGCGGAGTCCAGGCCAGCGCCGGCCCCAACGCGGCCCTTAGCGTCGGGGTGTCGCGAATGGCCCAGCCCAGCAAGGCAAGTCCGCTTCCGAGGGCCACCAGCGGCACACCGCCGAGCAGGATGGACGTCAGCCCGTAGACCGCGACCCACAACGGCGCGCGCGGCGGACGTTCGTCGGGCCACGGATGGCGGGCCTTACCCGACTTCATCGCCGGTGAGCCCTTCCAGTACTGGCCAGCCTTGACCTTGCCGATCACCCCGGAACCCGGTGCGATGTCGGCGTTCTTCCCGACGACGGCATTGGGCAGCAACGTCGTTCGCGCCCCGATCGTGGCGTCGTTGCCGACGGTGATGGGCCCGACGTGGAAGAGGTCGCCGTCGATCCAGTGCCCGGTGAGGTCGACCTCCGGTTCGATCGAGCAGCGGTGTCCCAAGGTCAGCATCCCGGTCACTGGTGGCGCCGAGTGAAGGTCGACCCCCTTGCCGACCTTGTTACCCAGTGCGCGGGCGTAGTACACCAGCCAGGGCGCACCGGCCTGGTTCTCGGCGCCGCTGGCCTCGCCGAGCCGTTCGGCGAACCACACGCGCAGGTGGGTCGGCCCGCCTCGGCGGTAGGTTCCTGGCTCGAGCCCGCTGAGCAGGATGCGGGCGGCCAGCACCGCAATGCCCATGCGGCCCAACGGCGTTACGAAGACCACGAATGCGACGAGCACCCACCACCAGTTGCCGGCGTGTGCCCACGGCAGCAGATGCAGCGATGCTGCGACGTTGTTGAGCAGGGCCAGCCAGACCACCCACTGCATCGCGGCGAGCGTGGCCAGGGGGACCGAGGCCACGACCTGGGCCAGCTGGGTCCACCGCGAAACCGGTTCGACGATGCGCGTGACGACCTCCGGGGGAGGGGCGAGCTCGTCCAGGTATCCGGCCAGCGAGCCGAGCCGCGGATGGTCGTAGAGGTCGGCGACGGTGACCTGCGGATAGCGGGCCCGCAGCGCGGCCACCAGTTGCGCCGCCGACAGCGAACCGCCGCCGAGGGCGAAGAAGTCCGCCTCGGGGCCGTCGACCGGTGCGGCCAGTACGTCCCGCCACAGCCCGGCGACCCAGCCCATCGTGCCCGAAAGCTGCGGCCCGTCGGCGTAGTCGTCCCCGGCGATCGGCCACGGCAGGGCGTTGCGGTCCACCTTGCCCGACGTCCGGGTCGGCAGTTCGGCGACGAGCACCAGCCGGGGTACCAGGGCAGCGGGCAGGGACTCGGCCAGCGCGGCGCGTGCCGCCTTGAGGTCGAAGTCCGGGTCGGCGCTGGCGATGTAGCCGACCAGCAACGGCGTCCCGCTCGGCGTGCGGCGTACTGCGGCCGCGCCGCCGCTGACACCGGGCAGGTGCACCAGGGCGGCGTCGACCTCACCGAGTTCGATGCGCCGTCCGCCGACCTTCACCTGGTCGTCGGCCCGACCCTGGAAGTACAGCCCGTCGGCCTCGAGGCGGACCAGGTCCCCGCTGCGGTAGGCGCGGGCCCACTGCAGGGTGGGCATCGGCGCGTACTTCTCGGCGTCCTTCTCCGGGTCGAGATAGCGCGCCAGGCCGACGCCGCCGATGACGAGCTCGCCGACCTCGCCCAAGGCGACGGGTTGGCCGTCCTTGTCCACGACCGCCAGGTCCCAGCCGGGCAGCGGCCGCCCGATGCTGACCGGACTCTTCCTGGCCAGGCGGGCGACCGAGGCCACCACGGTGGCCTCGGTGGGCCCGTAGGTGTTCCAGACTTCGCGGCCATCGACGGCCAGCCGGTCGGCCAACTCGGGTGGGCAGGCCTCGCCGCCGAAGATCAGCAGTCGAACTGCCTCCAGCGCCTCGGCGGGCCACAGCGAGGCCAGCGTCGGGACCGTCGAGACGACCGTGATGTCGCGGGAGACCAGCCACGGGCCGAGGTCCATGCCGCTGCGGACCAGCGAACGGGGAGCGGGCACCAGGCATGCGCCGTGCCGCCACGCCAGCCACATCTCCTCGCACGACGCGTCGAACGCCACCGACAGTCCGGCGAGCACGCGGTCACCGGGGCCCAGCGGCTGATCCTGCAGGAACATCTGAGCTTCTGCGTCGACGAACGCCGCGGCATTGCGATGGGTCACCGCGACCCCCTTGGGGGTTCCCGTCGACCCCGAGGTGAAGATGATCCAGGCGTCGTCGCGGGCCAGCGGCGGGCCGGCGCGCCAGCCGCGTGACGATCCGTGGCCACGCACCAGGCCCTGTTCGGTGATGACGCCGACGACGCCGGCTTCGCCGAACACCAACTCGGCGCGCTCGTCGGGATCGTCGGCGTCGACGGGCACGTAGGCACATCCCGCTGCCAGGGCCGACAGGATCGCGACGTAGAGCGCGTAACTACCGGATGGCATGCGGATGCCGATCCGGTCGCCGCGGCCGATGCCCCGCGCGGCCAGCCATTGCACGCTTTCCTCGATGTCGGCCACCAGTTCGGCGTAGGTGAGTTGCACGTCACCGTCGTCGAGGGCGGGCGCGTCGGGGTGGCGCTCGGCGGTGGCGTACAGCACGTCGATCAAGGTGCGCGGCGTGGGCGCCTGCCGCGACAACAGGTATTGAGCTGGGATCTCCGGCGGCCTTGGCTCGGCTGGTACTGCTCCGGTCCCCGCGTCCGTTGTCACGAGTACAAACTACTAACCCGACGCCTGGGCCCCGCCGCGCCGCACGCGGAATGTGATCACAATTGCGCTCGGGAGCCGCCCCGAGCGATTCCGATCGATTCTGGCTGATTCCAAAGGGGGTGGGACCGGACGCTCGGCCGTACGTTGCGTGGGTGAGGTTATTCGTGGCAGGCGAGCGGGACGACCGCTGGACGGAGTTGACGGCGGGTGGCCGCGAGGCGGTCCGATTCGCGGCCTCGGACCTCCGGTTGGCCAAGCGCGCCGCGGCCCGCATCCGATCCGACCATCCCGACGTCGCGGTGATCCTCGACCTCCGCGTGACGGTGACGGGTGATCGCCGCGCGGCCCAGGCGACGCTCGGCGCCGACGGTGCCGGGGCGTCGGTGCGGTACGCCGGGACCGTCGACGGGCTGACGGGGCTGGTCGCCGACATCGGGTTGGCCGAGGTGGCGGACGGCGTGACGCTGATCTCCGAGACACCGGGCACCGAGCTCGACGGGGTGGGCCGCGACGTGCTGGACCGGCTGACCTTGCTGGGGCGTGCGACGGCGTAGCGACGGCGTAGCGATGGCCCAGTGACGGCCAGCGATGGCGTGGCGATCGCGTGGGGTGCGCTGACGCCAGCGACCTCGACTCATGCAGTTCCGCTATCAATGACCGAAACATTGGTCTTGGACATGTATCGGTTGCGGTCCTAGCGTTGGCTACGTGACGGCAACGATTCCAGACTCCATCCACCTGACTGGGCAGATGATCATCGCCGGCGTCCCCGTTGCGGGTACGGGCGCAGAACTCCGCGGCTTCGACCCCGCCGCAGGCGTCGCGCTCGAGCCGGCCTACCGCTACGGCGACGAGACCAACGTCGACGCCGCATGTGTCGCCGCGGCCGAGGCGTTCCCCGGCTACCGGGCCACGAGCTCCGAACAACGCGCCCGCTTCCTGGAGGCCATCGCCGCCAACCTCGAAGCCATTTCCACCACGCTCGTCGGACGGGCCGTCGCCGAGTCGGGGCTGCCGGAAGGCCGAATCGCCGGGGAGGTCGGCCGCACCACCGGGCAGCTGCGACTCTTCGCCGCCGTGCTGCGCGAGGGTAGTTGGTCCGGCGCTCGCATCGACCCGGCGCAACCCGACCGAACCCCCTTGCCGCGCCCCGACATCCGGCAGCGGGCCGTCCCGCTCGGCCCGGTGGCCGTCTTCGGGGCCAGCAACTTCCCGTTGGCCTTCTCGGTGGCCGGCGGGGACACCGCGTCCGCGCTCGCGGCCGGCTGCCCCGTCGTCGTCAAGGGGCACGACGCCCATCCCGGGACCTCCGAACTCGTCGGCCGCGCCATCGCCGAGGCCGTGTCGTCCTGTGGACTGCCGCCTGGCACGTTCTCGCTGCTGTTCGGCTCCGGGCCCGGCCTGGGTACCGCACTCGTCGCAGACCCGCGGATCAAGGCCGTCGGCTTCACCGGATCCCGATCCGGTGGAACCGCACTGGTCGCCGTCGCCGCGGCCCGACCGGAACCGATCCCCGTGTACGCCGAGATGAGCTCCATCAACCCGGTCTTTCTGCTCGGTGGGGCGCTGGCGACGCGCGGCGCGGAGCTCGGCCGCGCCTTCGTCGGCTCGCTGACCATGGGCTCGGGCCAGTTCTGCACCAACCCCGGACTGGTGATCGCCGTCGACGGACCCGGACTCGACGGCTTCCTGGCCGCCGCGCGCGACGCGCTCGGACAGGCCGCCGCTACCCCGATGCTCAGCCCGGCCATCGCCGAGAACTACGCGCACGGCGTCGAAACGCTCGGTGGAGCAGCCGAACTCGTCGTCCGCGGCCTAGCCACCGACAGTCCCACGGCCTGCCAAGCTGCGCTGTTCAGTACCGACGCGGCGTCCTTCCAGAAGTCAGACGCCTTGCAGGCCGAGGTGTTCGGCTCCTCGAGCCTGGTCGTGCGATGCGCCGACGTCGACGAGATGAACGCCGTAGCAGCAGGTTTGGAAGGTCAGCTGACCGCGACCATTCACGCCGACGAGTCCGACTACGCCGACGCGGGCCGCCTGCTGCCGACGCTGGAGACGAAGGTCGGACGAATCCTGTTCGACGGCTGGCCAACCGGCGTCGAGGTATGTCACGCGATGGTGCACGGCGGACCCTCGCCCGCGACCTCGGACTCCCGGACGACGTCGGTGGGAGCCCGCGCGATCGAGCGGTTCCTGCGCCCGGTGTGTTATCAGAACGTGCCGAAGGCATTGCTGCCCAGCGCCATTGCCGATGGAAACCCCGACGGCATCTGGCGTCGCATCGACGGCCAACTCGGCCGGGACTGACCCACCCCGCCGCCCCCGACTCAACCCCCATCAGCGAGGAGTTCCACGACATGCACACGGCCTTCGACGGCGTACTGTTCTTTCCCGTCACGCCCTTCACCGAATCGGGCGAGGTTGACCTGAAAAAGCTCGCCGAGCACGTCGCCAAGGGTGTCGAGGCGGGACCGGGCGGAGTGTTCGTCGCCTGCGGCACAGGCGAATTCCATGCGCTCGAGGCGGTCGAGTTCGCGGCGATCGTACGCACCGCCGTCGAGGCGACCGCAGGCCGCGTTCCGGTGTACGCCGGAGCGGGAGGATCAGTCGCCCAGGCGAAGGTCTTCGCCCGTGCGGCGGCCGAGGCCGGCGCCGACGGCCTGCTGCTGCTCCCGCCGTACCTGGTGTCGATGCCGCAGGAAGGCCTGATCGCCTACACGCGTGAGGTCGCCGAGGCCACCGAGCTGCCGCTGATCGTCTACAACCGCGCCAACGCCCGCTACACCGAGGCATCCGCCGTCGAGGTCGCCCAGCTGCCCAACGTCGTCGGCTTCAAGGACGGCACCGGAGACGTCGACCTGGTCGCCCGAATCGTGCGTGCCGTCACCGATGCCCTTGCGCCATCGGGTAAGTCGTTCCAGTTCTTCAACGGGCTACCTACGGCCGAGGTGTCCCAACAGGCCTACCGGGCCATCGGAGTCACGTTGTACTCGTCGGCGACGTTCGCCTTCGCTCCCGAGTTGGCGCTGGCGTTCTACGACGCGCTCGAACGCAACGACGAAGTCGTGATCGCTGCGCTACTGCGCGAGTTCTTCCACCCGTTGGTCCGGTTGCGCGATACCGTGCCGGGCTACGCCGTCGCGCTCATCAAGGCCGGTGTTTCCATGGAGGGTATCGACGCGGGGCCGGTGCGCGCTCCGCTGGTCATGCCGTCGCAGGCCGACGTGATCGCGCTCAACGGAATCATCGCGGCAGGGCGCGCGGTGATCGCCGACGAGCTCGCCGCGGTGCGGTGATGAGCGCTTGCGCGAAGAACCGATGACGCCGATGAGCGCTTGCGCGAAGAACCGATGACGGCGACCTCGCGGATTCGGATCACTGGTGTCCGGATCACCCCGATCGCGTTCGCCGACCCGCCGCTGCTGAACACCGTTGGGGTGCATCAGCCGTTCGCCCTGCGCGCGATCATTCAACTCGACACCGACGTCGGCCTGGTGGGACTGGGTGAAACCTATGCCGACGTCGTGCACCTGGACCGGCTGCGGGCGGCCGCCGACGCGATCACCGGGCTGGACGTGTTCGCGCTCAACGCGATTCGCGCGGTGATCTCCGAACGGCTCGGCGGCGACCGCACCGGCGACGGCTCTGGCCTGGCCGGCATGATCACGTCGGCCAGTGTCGTCGACCGGGTCTTCGCCCCCTTCGAGGTGGCCTGCCTGGACGTGCAGGGCCACGCCACGGGGCGGCCGGTGTCCGATCTGCTGGGCGGGGCGGTCCGCGCCGCAGTGCCGTTCAGTGCCTACCTGTTCTACAAGTGGGCCGCGCATCCCGGGGCCGAGCCCGACTCCTGGGGCGAAGCCCTCGACCCGGCCGCCATCGTCGCTCAGGCCACCCGAATGATCGACGAATATGGCTTCACTGCAATCAAACTCAAGGGTGGGGTGCTTCCTCCCGACGAGGAGATGAAGGCGATCGAGGCGCTGCACGCGGCGTTCCCGAACCACCCGTTGCGGTTGGATCCGAACGCGGCGTGGACCACCCAGACGTCGATCAAGGTCGCCGCCGGCTTGGCGGGCATCCTGGAATACTTGGAGGACCCGACGCCCGACCTCGACGGCATGGCGGAAGTGGCTCGACACTCGCCGATGCCACTGGCGACCAACATGTGCGTCGTCGCGTTCGACCAACTGGCTCCGGCCATCGCCAAACAGTCCGTCGGCGTGGTGCTTTCGGACCATCACTACTGGGGCGGACTGCAGCGCTCCCGGCTGCTCGGGGGAATCTGTGACACCTTCGGACTGGGCCTGTCCATGCACTCGAACTCTCATCTGGGTGTCAGCCTGGCCGCGATGGTGCACCTCGCCGCCGCCACGCCGAACCTCGGGTATGCCTGCGACACGCACTGGCCGTGGAAGACCGAAGACGTGGTGAAGCCCGGCGTGCTCGAGTTCCGCGACGGCGCCGTCGCGGTGCCGACGGGGCCGGGATTGGGCATCGAACTCGATGACGACGCCCTGGCCGAGCTGCACGAGCAGTACGTGCGCTGCGGTATCCGCGACCGCGACGACACCGGCTACATGCAGAGTCTCCACCCCGAAT
>JAHFVB010000150.1 GCA_023264755.1 Mycobacterium sp.
AGCTCAACTTCCTGTCACTGGCCTTGGCCTTGGTGCTCGGCACCGCGGGACTGCCGCACGTGCTGATGCGCTTCTACACGGTGCCGACCGCCAAGGAGGCCCGCCGCTCGGTGGTGTGGGCCATCGCGCTCATCGGCGCCTTCTACCTGTTCACGCTGGTGCTGGGCTACGGGGCGGCCGCACTCGTCGGCCCCGACACCATCCTCAAGGCACCGGGCGGGGTGAATTCCGCGGCCCCGCTCTTGGCGTTCCAACTCGGCGGGGTCTTCCTGCTGGCCGTCATCTCCGCGGTGGCCTTCGCGACGATCCTGGCCGTAGTTGCGGGGCTCACCATCACGGCGTCGGCCTCCTTCGCGCACGACGTGTACGCCAGCGTCATCAAGAAGCACCAGGTGACCGAGGACGAACAGGTGCGGGTCTCGCGCATCACCGCGGTGGTGCTCGGCGTGGTCGCCATCGGGTTGGGCATTCTGGCCAACGGACAGAACGTCGCGTTCCTGGTGGCGCTGGCCTTCGCCATCGCGGCCGCGGCCAATCTGCCGACCATCCTGTATTCGCTGTACTGGCGTCGCTTCAACACCCGCGGGGCGCTGTGGAGTATGTACGGCGGGCTGATCTCGACGTTGGTGCTAATCGTCTTCTCCCCCGCGGTATCCGGGGCCAAGACGTCGATGGTCCCGGGTGCCGACTTCGCCTGGTTTCCGTTGGCCAATCCGGGCATCGTGTCGATTCCGCTGGCCTTCGTCCTCGGCGTCGTGGGGACCCTGACGTCACCGTCGGATCGGGGCGACCCCGGACTCAACGCCGAGATGGAGGTGCGCTCGCTGACCGGGGTCGGCGCCGAGAAGGCCGTCGACCACTGACCGCCAAGCCGTGCTCACCCGGTGTGCACGTCCGGAGTGCGCACGTGCTCGGGTCGGAAACCCCGTCCGACGACGATTGGCGGAAGGATCTGCATCGGGCCGCGCCCGACGAAACTCGGAATCTTGATCGGCGACAGGTCACCGGCCAGGTTGGGCTCGACCACCCTGTCCTGGACGAAGACCTGGCCAGCCTGGATGATCCTGGCCGGCAGTTCTCGCCGCCGCTGCACCTTGGCCAGCACGGCGTCGGACAGTCGACCTTCGCGCAGCGGGGCACAGACGATGTTGGCCGCGGCCACCGCGTCGGCGACGGCAAGGTTGATGCCGACCCCGCCGACGGGTGACATGGCGTGCGCGGCATCGCCGATGCACAGCAGACACGTTCGCCACCACCGCTTGAGCCGGTCCACCCGCACGTCGAGCTGGCTGGTGTCATCCCAGGAACGCAGGTCGTCGACGTGTGGGCGCAGCTGCGGCCGCACCGCGACCAGGCGCTCCTTGAACTCCTCGAGCGAACCTGCTCGGGGGTCGAAACCCTTTGGCATCAAATAGGCGATCTGCCAGTAGTCACCCCGATAGATCATCACCATCATCAGGCCCCTGCGGATCACCGCGAACAGGTCCTGGGGATCACCGGGACGCCATTGCAGGCGGAACCACAGCACGTCCATCGCGGAGTGGGAGCTGGCGAGTTCCAGCCCGGCGGCAGCCCGGACCGCCGACTTTCGCCCGTCGGCGGCGACGACCAACTCGGCCCGCACCTCCAGTTCCGGGGTTCGGACGCCCACCACGCGACCGTCCTCGATGACGAGGTCCGTCACCTCGGCGTTGCGAATCAGAGTGAATTCCGGGTAGGCGGAAGCCTTTTCGGCGAGGAAGTCGAGGAAGTCCCACTGGGGCATCAACGCGATGTAGGGCTGTCTGAAGCCGAGCCGGCGCAGCGCGTGGAAATTGCCGAACATCCGAATCGATCCGTCGGTGTCGAACGCGACGTGGTCGACCTTGGTGTGCGGTAGCCGCAGGAACTCGTCGATGAATCCCAGCTCGTCCATGATCCGCAGCGTGGTCGGGTGCACGGTGTCGCCACGGAAGTCGCGCAGGAAGTCGTTGTGCTTCTCCAACACCACCACCTGGATGCCGGCGCGGGCGAGCAGAAGTGCATGCACCAGGCCCGCGGGGCCTCCGCCCGCCACACATACCTGAGTCTGGAGAACGCGCGTCACAGGCAGACCCTACGCCGCGCGGCACCATGTTCGTGGGGTCACGACGACCCATTCTCGCCCGCGCCCACGCACCGTGATCCCAGCCCCAATCCCGTCCCAGCGGGAAGGGTTTGGGGGCGCCGCGGCGTTGACGCGCTACGTGCTGGAAACTCATCGCGTGACGTCCGCAAGCGTGTCCCCGGGCCGGCGGCGGTTCGGGTCGGCGCTGTTGGCCTATGCGTTCGCCGCGATCATGGTGGGCACGACGATGCCGACGCCGATGTATGCGCTGTACGCCGACCGCATGCACTTCGCGGTGCTCACCACGACGGTCATCTTCGCGAGCTATGCGGGCGGAGTGCTCGTCGCACTGTTGGCCTTCGGCAGCTGGTCCGACGCACTGGGTCGGCGGCCGGTGCTCTTGGCCGGGGCGGTGTTCGCCGTGGCCAGTGCGGTCGTCTTCCTGTTCGCCGACGACGTCCCGCTGCTGCTGGTCGCTCGCTTGCTGTCCGGATTGTCGGCGGGCATCTTCACCGGCACGGCGACGGCGGCGGTCGTCGAAGCCGCCCCGCCGGCGCAACGCGATCGGGCCGCGGCCTTGGCCACCATCGCCAACATCGGCGGCCTCGGCCTCGGACCACTGCTGGCCGGGGTCTTGGTGCAGTACGCACCGGACCCCCTACAGCTGGCGTTCCTGCTGCACATCGTCCTGGTGGTGCTGGCCGTCGTCGCGGTGCTGATTGCTCCGGAAACGTCGGCGCGCGCAGGACGGATTCGGTTGCAGCGGCTGTCGGTACCCGCCGAGGTGCGGCCCGTCTTCGTGACGGCGGCCACCGCGGCCTTCGCCGGCTTCGCCGTCACGGGGCTCTTCGCCTCGGTGGCACCGTCATTCGTGTCCGGGGTCATCGGCAGTTCCAACCACGCGTTGGCGGGAGCGACGGCGAGTTCGCTGTTCGTGGCTTCGGCCGTGTCGCAGCTGTGGGCGCGCCGCATCGCGCCGGCCCGCGCGGTGGCGGTGGGCTGCGCCATCCTCGCGGTCGGGATGGCGATGATCGCTGCGGCACTGTACCTTTCCTCGCTGCCCGGGCTGATCCTCGCCGCCGTCGTCGCGGGTGTCGGGCAGGGCATCAGCTTCAGCCGCGGGCTGGCCGCCGTCGCCGAGCTCACCCCGGCCGACCGCAGAGCCGAGGTGAGCTCGACGTACTTCGTGGTGGCCTACGTGGCGATCTCGCTGCCCGTCGTCGGCGTGGGGTTCGCGGCACAGCATTGGGGATTGCGCACCGCGGGCACCAGTTTCGCGGTGGCGATTGCGGTGCTGGCGTTGGTCTGCCTGGCGGCGATCTTGGTGCAGGAGGCCGCGGCCCGACGCCGAAGTTTGAGTGCTTCTGCCGAGGTTTGAGTGCTTCTACCTAGTCGCGCCGGGGTCGTTCGGACCTAGGTTCGAGACATGACGGTTCGAGACACGAGGCATGCCCCGATTTTCCGCGGCGCCTTCCCCACTGCCGCCGAGGTCGAGGCGAGCACCCCACCCGAGCGCGACCGCGCGCTCGACGTCATCCGGATCGCGGCGTTGGTCGGCGTCGTCGCCGGTCACACGATCATGGCGACCAGCGTGATCGACCACGGGGTGTTCCGCTGGGGCAACCTGCTCACCACCTCGGTGGTGTTCCAGGCGCTGACCTGGGTGTTCCAGATCATGCCGCTGTTCTTCTTCGCGGGGGTGGCGGCGTCGGTCGATTCGTATCGCGCCGGCGGGCAGGAGCGAAGCGACCGGGGAATCAGTCCCTCACCGAGTTGGGGCGGTTGGCTGCTCAAGCGCTGCACGCGGCTCTACCGCCCGGTGTTCTACTACCTGGCGTTCTGGGGCGTGGCGTTGCTGGGGCTGCAACACGTGCTCCCCCAGCACGTCTACGAACCGATCGCCGGCATCAGCATCCAGTTGTTGTGGTTTCTCGGGGCGTACGTCTTGGTGCTCGCCTCGGTGCCGGTGCTGACCCGCATCACGTCGCTTCCCCGGCTGGTGGCCGCCGTCGGGACGACGTACGCCGTCGTCGGGATCGTGGACTACCTGCGCGTCGCCGACCCGGGCTGGACGGCGCTGGCTTACGTCAACTTCGTCGCCTGGCTGATCCCCGGGATGTTCGGGGTGGCGTACCGACGCGGATTGCTGAGCCCGCGGGCTGGGCTGGGGCTGGGCCTGGCGATGCTGGGCGTCAACGTCGCGTGGTACCTGGTCGGGCCGTACCAGCTGAGCTTGGTGGGCATCGACGCCGCGGGGCTGCGGAACATGACGCCCCCGTCCCTGCTCCTGGCGGGCCACGCAATCATGTTGTGCGCGTTCGCCATTGCGGCTGCGTCTGCCATCCGCCGCTGGGCGGGCCGCCCGCAGGTCTGGCGCCTGGCGGTCATCGGAAACACCGGCGCCATGACGCTGTACCTGTGGCACATGCCGCTCCTGCTGGGCCTGCACCTCGGCTTCGACTATCTGGGTCTGCCACGCTTCCCGGGGCACCCACACCTCGTCGTACTCGCCGTCGTCCAGCTGATCCTGATGGCCGTGCTGATGTCGGTCACCTTCGTGGCGCTTCGCCCGCTCGAGAACGATCCGCTACCGCTGTGGGATGGCGGTCGAGTGGCCGGCCCCGGGTTGCGCAGCGCTACCGTCGGCGTGCTGCTCTGCCTCGCCGGTGCCGCCACGCTCGCCTCGTGCGCGTGGGGGCTCAAGGACGAGGGGCTGTGGTGCGTGGCGATCATCGTGGTCAGCCTCGCCGGGGCGCGCCTGCTGGCCAGCCGGAAACTCGAGCCGGCGGATCGCCGTTTGAGGGTCCCGGCTGCCGCAGGCAGAGCCGACCGTTAGCCGCTCTTGCGGCGGAACTCGCGGTGGCTCTCCGCCGGACCGGTCGCCCGCGGGCCGTGCTTGCGCCCGCCATCCTTGTGCTCGGTGCCGCCGCCAGCGGTGGCCTTCTTGCGTTCCAGCGCTTCGCGGAACTTGCGCTTGGTCTCGTCTTCGGGTTCATCGGCCATGGTGCACACGGTAGCGCGCGGCTCCGGCTTGAGTCGCCTTACCGCACCCCTGGCGGCAGGCCGTACAGGTGCGTGATGGGCATCGTCAACATCACCCGGCGGTCCTGCACCATCGCCTGGCGGTAGTCGTCCCAGTCGGAATGCTCGCCGGCGATGTTGCGATACAACGCAACTAGGGCCTCGACGGTGTCGTCGTGCGGGGTCGCCGCCGGCGGGGTGAGCAGCGCGTCGCCCTCGGCGACCGCGTAGGCCCAGCCGTCGTCGGACCTGACGTACACCGACGCGCGCGGGTCGCGACGCAGATTGCGGGTCTTGGCGCGCGGCTCGGCGACCGACACCTGGATGGCGACGTGGCGAGCGTCGAAGTAGTAGGACACGTTCGACAGCTGAGGCCGGCCGTCGCGCTTGATGGTGACGAGCACCCCCAGCGAGTTGCCGCTGATCAAGGCGAGCAACTTGTCGTCCAACACCTGGCGGGTCATGTCGCCAGCGTACGACGCCAGCCGACATGGGCGGCGGGGTTCGGCGGGGTTCGGCGGCGCGCTCCCTACCATGGGCCACATGACGGCGATCGATACAACGGCCCGCGGCCCGGGGGCCGTGACCGGGCCACGCTCGGCGCTTCCGGAGTTCCGATGACGCGCTACGCCGCGCTGTTGCGCGGGGTCAACGTCGGCGGGGTGAACCTCAAGATGGCCGATGTCGCGAAGGCCTTGACCGAGGCCGGATTCACCGATGTGAAGACGCTGCTGGCTAGCGGCAACGTCCTGCTCAGCAGCCGCTCCGGGGTGGCGAAGGTGCGCGAGACGGCCGAGGCGGCGCTGCGCGCGGCGTTCGGATACGACGCCTGGGTGCTGGCGTACGAACTCGAGACGGTGCGGGCGATCTCGGAGGCGTTCCCGTTCGAACGCGAGGTCGAGGGCCACCACTCGTACGTCACCTTCGTCACCGACTCCGACGTCCTGGACGAACTCGCCGGATTGGCCGACGAGGCAGGTGCGGCCGAGAAGATCGAACGCGGCCAGGGCGTCGTCTACTGGCAGGTGCCCAAGACAGGCACGCTCGACAGCACGATCGGACGGACCATGGGCAAGAAGCGCTACAAATCCGCTACCACCACGCGCAATCTGCGCACCGTCGAGAAGCTGCTGAAGTGAGCGCCCCCAAGAAGGTCGAGGCGGCGTTGACGGGCGTCTCGGAGACCGCATTGATGACGTTGCAGGTCCGCGCCAACGAGGCTCGCCGGCCGGACGCGATCATCGACGACCCGGTGGCCGTCGAACTCGTCGACTCCATCGACTTCGACTTCGCCAAGTTCGGGTACACCCGGCGCCAGGACATGGCGGTGCGCGCGCTGGCCTTCGACGCGGCTACCCGGCGCTATCTGGTCGACCACCGGGCGGCGACGGTGGTCGCCCTTGCCGAGGGTCTGCAAACCAGCTTCTACCGCCTCGACGCCAGTGGTGTCGGCCACCAATTTCGTTGGCTCACGGTGGATTTTCCGCCGATGATCGAGTTGCGCAGCAAGTTGCTCCCGGCGTCGGACCGGGTGCGGGTATGCGCGCAGTCGGCGTTGGACTACGGCTGGATGGACCAGGTCGACGCCAGCGACGGGGTCTTCATCACGGCCGAGGGCCTGCTGATGTACCTGCAACCCGACGAGGCGATGGGGCTCATCGCCGAGTGCGCCAAGCGCTTTCCTGGCGGCCAGCTGATGTTCGACTCGGCTCCGCCGCTGTTGGCCGCACTGACCAGTCGCGGCGTGCGGACGTCGCGGCGTTACCGGGTTCCTCCGATGCCGTTCAGCTTGTCGGTCGGCCAGGCCGCGAGCCTGGTGAAGACGGTGCCGGGGGTCCGCGCCGTCCACGACGTGCCGCTGCCCGCGGGCCGTGGCCTGGTGTGGAACGCCGTGACGTGGGCCGTCCAGCGCCTTCCCCTGTTCGATCCCGTCCGTCCGACGTTCACGCTGCTGGAGTTCGGCTGACCCCTCGCGTTGGTCGAATGCGTTCAGTCGAACGCGTTAGCCGAACGCGTTAGTCGAACGCCGCGTCGAGGTACCTCAGCGCATCGTCCTTGGCCACCCCGAGCGCTCGCGCGGCGGTTACGTAGGCATGCGCGGCGGAGGCCATCGCGGCGTCGGAGGGATCCGCGCGCGCGACGAAAGTGCCGAAGCGACCGCGGGTTTCGACGACCCCCGCGCCTTCGAGTTCTCGGTAGGCCCGCGCGACCGTGTTCACCGCCATGGTGAGTTCGGCGGCCAGCTCTCGCACGGTCGGCAAACGGGTGCCGGGCGGCAGCCGGCCGGCTCGAATGCCCTCGATGATTTGGGTGCGCAACTGGTCGAATAGCGGCTTGGCCGCCTCCGGCTCGATGCGGACCCAGTCCCCCAGCTTGTCCACCTGCCTAGTATCACAAAAACCCGCTACTTTGGGGGTGTGCAAGTGACTGTGCTCAGCGGCGCGGGAATGTCCGCCGAGAGCGGAGTCCCGACCTTCCGAGACGTCGAGACGGGCCTGTGGGCCCACGTCGATCCCTATGAGATCTCCAGCTCGGACGGCTGGCGCCGGCATCCGGAGAAGGTGTTCGCGTGGTACCTGTGGAGGCACCACATGATGGAATCGGTGCAACCCAACGACGGCCACCGAGCGGTGGCCGCCTGGCAGGACTACGCCGATGTCCACGTGGTGACCCAAAACGTCGACGACCTTCACGAGCGGGCGGGTAGCACCCAGACCTACCACCTGCACGGCAGCCTGTTCCACTTCCGTTGTGACCGTTGCCAATCGACCTACGTCGGCGACCTTCCGGCCATGCCCGAACCGGTCGAGGTGGTGGCTCCACCGCAGTGCCTCGCCTGCGGCGGGCTGATCCGCCCCGACGTCGTGTGGTTCGGCGAGCAACTGCCGGCCGAGGCCTGGGCACGCTCGACGGAGGCGGTGCTCGCGGCCGACGTGGCGATCGTCGTCGGCACGTCGGCCGTCGTCTATCCGGCGGCGAGCTTGCCAGAGCTGGCCTTGGCCGAGGGAGTTCCCGTCATCGAGGTCAACCCGGAGCGGACACCGCTGTCTGGCAGCGCGACGATCTCGCTGCGGGAAACTGCCGCCACTGCCCTGCCGGGCCTGCTGCAACGGCTACCGGCGTTGCTGGGCTAAGCGGGTCGGATCGCGCGTCCGATCGCGGTCTCGGACACGGGCACCGGTACCCACGGCGGCAAGACCCACTCGCGTCTGGAGGCGCTGACCTCGAACCCCGCCCCGACGATGGACCGCTCGGTGTCACTATGGCTGTGGCAATTGCCCAACAACCGGGGCCACACCGTCGCGTCGGCCAGCCGCTGCAGCTGGGCCCGCATTCCGGTACCCGAAACGTGTTCCAGGTAGCGCAATTCCGCTCCGGGCTTCAACATCGAGAACAGTTGCCGCAGCACGCCGTCGGGGTCATCGACAGAGCACAGCACCAGCGAGCACACCACGGCGTCGAACTGCTCGCCCGCGGCGAACTGCTCGATGGTCGCGGTCGTCACCTCCACTGGTACCTCGGCCCGTTCGGCGGCCCGCCGCGCGATGGCGGCCAGCCTCTGCTCGGGCTCCACGGCGACCACCGCGTCGACCGTTGCCGGGTAGAACTCGAAGTTGGTGCCGGTGCCCGCGCCGACTTCCAGCACCCGCCCGCTCAGTCCGGCGAGGTTCTCCCGCCGTAGCACGCGGATCGAGTGAGGTTCCCGCGTCGACATCCGAGTCCACAACCGGGCGAAGAACGGATTGTCAACGGCGCCCACGTCACTCATCGAAAAGTCCTTTCAGTAGGGCAACGGCTTCCGCCGGCGTGCGGTCGAACCCGACGCGGCTGGCGACGATCCGGCCGCAGCACGCCGAGCGCAGCACGCGGTCCGCGAATTGCTCTGCGTCGCCGAATGGCAGATAGGGCCGCGAGATCAACAACGCAGCGATTCCGTGTGCGACCGTCAGCAGTTCCAATCCCATCACCGTGGCGTCGCCGTCGGGGTAGATACCCTCGTCGATCAACGCCTGTACGGAGTCTTGCAGGTGCACGAACGCCGAACTGTTCAGGGTCAGGTCGACGTGACTGCCCTGTCGGGACTCGCCCATGGTGGCGATGCGGTACAACTCGGGGGTCTGCAGGGCGAACCGCACGTAGGCCATGCCCTGCGCCCACAGCCGGTCGATCGTTGCCGAGTATGCCCGGGCCGGCTCCTGCATGACTTCGTCGAGGCGTTCGAAGTATCTGGCGCACACCGCATCCAACAGTGCGTCCTTGTCGGCGAAGTGCAGGTAGATCGATGGCGACGTGACCCCCACCCGCTTGGCCACCGAACGAATCGACACCAGCTTTTCGTGGCCGGTCTCCAGTAGCAGCTCGGTGGTCGCGTCGAGGATCTCGTCGCGGAGTTGCTCCCCCGAACCGCGTGGGG
>JAHFVB010000151.1 GCA_023264755.1 Mycobacterium sp.
CAGGCGCTGGCTCCGGTCTTCGGCGAGCAGGGCATCACGGTCAACGCCGTCGCGCCGGGCTTCATCGAGACCAAGATGACCGACGCCATCCCGCTGGCCACCCGCGAGGTGGGCCGCCGGCTCAACTCACTGTTTCAGGGTGGCAAGCCGGTCGACGTGGCCGAGGCCATCGCCTACTTCGCCAGCCCGGCGAGCAATGCGGTGACCGGCAACACGATCCGCGTGTGCGGCCAAGCCATGCTGGGAGCCTGACGCATGAGTGGACAACCCAGCGGGCTGGCGAACCTGGCCCGCGCCGCGGCAGGCGCGCTGCCGTTCGTCACGCGTAGCGGCACCCTGCCCACGCGCACGGTATCCGTCGAGGGGCTCACGATCGATCCGGCCAACGTGGCGGCCTACGCCGCGTTGACCCGGCTTCGGTTCGACGACACCGTGCCACTGACCTATCCGTTCGCGTTGACGTTCCCCTCGGTGATGTCGCTGGTGAGCGGGTTCGACTTCCCCTTCGCGGCAATGGGTTCGGTGCACGTGGAGAACCACATCACCCAACACCGCCCGATCGCGGTGACCGACGTCGTCGACGTCAAGGTGCACGCCGACAATCTGCGCGAGCATCGCAAGGGCCTGCTCGTCGACATCCTCACCGACGTGTCGGTCGGCAACGACCTGGTCTGGCAACAGGTGACCACCTTCTTGCATCAGCAGAAGACCAGCCTGTCAGGCGAGCCCAAACCGGAACCGAAGAAGCAGCCAAAGCTACCGCCGCCCAATGCCATCCTGTCCGTCACGCCGGGGCAGATTCGCAAGTACGCGTCGGTCGGCGGCGACCACAACCCCATCCACACCAGCCCCATCGGAGCCAAGCTGTTCGGCTTTCCGACGGTAATTGCCCACGGAATGTTCAGTGCCGCAGCGGTATTGACCAACATCGAGGGCCAGCTACCCGATGCGGTGAAGTACTCGGTGCGGTTCGGCAAGCCACTGGTGCTGCCCGCACGGGCCGGACTCTACGTCGACCGGACCGGTAGCGGTTGGGAGCTGGCGCTGCGCCACCTGAGCAAGGGCTACCCGTACCTGACCGGAACCGTCACCGCGCTCTAGTCGTGTCGCTTCCCGACGCGGACGGTGGACTGTTCGCCGTCCACCGCCCGCGTCGGAGCGGGTGCTACGGGGTGGCCGACTCCACGGCATCCCGGTCCGACGGCGTGCCCTTCAGACCGCGCCAGAACAGGTTGATCATCAGCTCCGCGGCTTCCTGCATGTCGGCGTCCCCGGTACTGACCCGGTTGGCCACCGCCTCGCCGGCGCCGACCAACGCGACGGCCATCAGGTCGAAATCGGTGTCCGGCTCGGGATTTCGGGTACCCGACTTCAGCAGCCGGCCGACCAACTCGACGATCTTCTCGCGCCCTTCACGCACCGTGTGCGCAAACGTCTGCGAGCTCGTGGCCTGCGCGTACAGCACGATCCACGACGCCCGGTTGGTGTCGATGTAGCTCAGATAGGACAGCACGGCGTTGCGCAGCAAGTCCTTTGCGCTCTGGGTGAAGTCGATGCCAGCGCGCACCGTCTCGACGAATCGGGCGAGCTCGCGGTTCAGCACGGCGCCGAACAGTTCCTCCTTGGAGCCGTAATAGAGGTACAGCATCGGCTTGGAGATCTGCGCTTCCGCGGCGATCGCATCCATCGAGGTTTCGTGATAACCGTTGACGGAGAACATCTGTACGGCGGCGTCGAGCATCTGCTGCTCGCGTACGGCGCGAGGCAACCGCTTCGTTCCACCTGCCATGTGCTTACCGTGCCCTTCTACCGACCCCTTCAAACCCCCACTCAGCGTAAGCAGTCTGCCGCGAATCAGCCCCCGCAGTGCGGATTCTTCCCCTTGAAGCCGGCCACCCGCAGCACCGACGCGTCGACCTGCGCCGGGTTCAACTCGCCTGCATGCACCGCGCTCTCGAGCCGATCCAGCACGGCGGGCACCTCGTCCGTCGTCACCCACAACGCCACGTCGGCGCCGGCCTGCAACGCCCGCAACGCGGCTTCGGCCACCCCGAACCGGTCGGAAATGGCCCGCATGCTGGACAGGTCGTCGGTGAACACCGGTCCATCGAACGGCGGCCCACCATACCCACCGGAGCGCAGCAGCGCGTACGCCTCGGGCGACAGGCTGGCCGGGAAATCGGTGGTCAACCCGGGAACGTCGAGGTGGCCGACCATCACCGCCACGGGTCGTTGGGTGACCAGGGTGCGGTACGGAAGCAGGTCGTTGCCCTCGAGCTCGGCCAGCGGCGGCGTGGACACCCCTCCGGTGTGCGAGTCGCCCGATCCGTGTCCGTGCCCGGGAAAGTGCTTGAGCACCGGCAGCAGGCCCGCATCGCGCAACCCCTGCGCATAGGCCCCCGCGTAGTCGGTCACCGTCGCCGGATCGGCACCGAAGGAACGATCTCCGATGACGGTGTCGTCCGGGGCGTCGGTGACGTCGACGACGGGCGCGAAGTCGATGGTGATGCCCAGCTTGCGCATCTTCTGGCCCCGCTCGAACGCGATGTCGTGGACCTCTTGCGGGCTCAGCGTCTGGGTGAGCACCCGCGGCGACTCCTGCGAGCCGATGAGGCCCGCAAGCCGCTCCACCCGGCCGCCCTCCTCGTCGACGCTGACGGCCAACGGCAGCGGGCCACCCGCGTCCGACAGTTGAGGCACGGTGCCGTCGGACAACATCGACAGGTCGGTCCAGCTGCCGATGAAGATGCCGCCCACGTGGTGATCGGTGACGACCTGGCGCGCGTCGGCCGCACCCGTCACGCCGACCATCAGCAGCTGCGCGAGCTTGTCCCGCAGCGACATCGTCGCCAGCAGCTCCGGTCCCTCGCCGCAGGCGGGCGGGGCGGGCGCCAGCGGGGCCGGGGCAGGAGCGGCGGCCGCCTGCGCTGGCCGCTGCGGCTTGGCGGGGTGGAACAACCGATCGCGGAACACGAACACCGACACCGCGGCCACCACCAGCACCGCCACTAGTGCGGGCACCACGGTGCCGACGCGGATGAGCGACTTCCGCCGCCGAGGGCGAGCGCCTGCGGACGGCTTCGCGGCGGGCTCCTCGAGTGGCTCCTCGGAAGGCTGCTCGGCCGCCTGCTGTCCGGTGAGCTCGTCGAGCACGGTTCCGAGCGCCTCGGCGAAGGCCGCACCCGTGGCGAACCGGGCCCCGGGCTGCTGGGCCTGCACCTTGGCCAGCGCCGCCCAGGCTCGCGTGAGCTCCGCGGGCACCTTCCGGTCCGCGCGCGGCGCTCCGCTCAACAGCTCGAGCGTGGTAGCCGCCAGGGCGCGCTGGTCTGATTCTTCTGCTGGTGCACCGACCGGGCCGGCCGGGCCGGCGTCGCCGTACGAACTGCCGAAGAAGTCCAGCAGGATGCCGCGGCTACCCGTCGCGTCCGACTTCGTGAGCCAGATGTCGGCCGGCTTCACGTCACCGTGGACGACCCCGTGCCGATGAGCGTGATCCAGCGCACCCCCGACGGCCGTCACGATCGTCTGCACGGCCTCGGCGGGCATCCCGTCGCGATAACGCGCCCCCAGCAGCCGACCGCAGTCCGGCCCGTCCACGTATTCCGCGGCCACCCACAACCAGCCCTGGAACTCCCCGTGGTCGTGCAGGCGCAGCAGGTGGGGGTGATCCAGTCGAACCACCGCCGCCGCCCTGGCGACGAACCGCTGCCGAATCCCTGCGTCGGAGGCCCCACCAGCGGTCAGCACCGTCAGCGCGACGGGTCCGGCCAGGCGGGGATGCTCAGCCAGGTAGACCTCGGTCAGCGCGCCCGAACCCAGCTGCCGAACCAACGTGTAGCCAGCGAATGAGGCTCCGTCAGGGAACGGCATGGGCGGCATCGTAACCGCCGGATCGCCGCCGGCGTGAATCGCCCGACGCCCCCGCCGCCCCCTCCGGACACCAGGTGAGACGGACCCGTCGTGCTACGTTGGCCGGGTGGATCGGTTCGCTTTGCCAGCGCTGGCCAGCGTCGTCATCGGGCTTCTGCTCGGGGCCGCTGCCGTCTTCAGCATCACGCTGATGATCAAGCAGGACGAGCGCCCGCTGCTGGTCGGCGGCGATCCCGCCTCGTCGGTGCTCAACAGGGTCGAGTACGGCGACCGCTCCTGATCCCAGCGTCGTGACGCCGGTGGACGGGCTTTCCCGACGTTGGCTGTGGTTGGTGGCCGCAGCGGCGTTGACGTTGACGTTCGCGCAAGCTCCCGGTCGCATCTCGCCGGACACCAAACTCGATCTGACCGCCAATCCGTTGCGGTTCCTGGCGCGCGCCGCGAACCTGTGGAACAGCGACCTCCCGTTCGGCCAAACCCAGAACCAGGCCTACGGCTACCTCTTTCCCCACGGCGCGTTCTTCCTGACCGGCGACCTGCTCGGGCTTCCGGGATGGGTGACGCAACGGCTGTGGTGGGCACTGCTGTTGGTGGTCGGGTGCTGGGGGCTGCTGCGGCTGGCCGAAACGCTGGGCATCGGCACCACCAGCTCACGCGTGGTCGCCGCCGTCGCCTTCGCGCTGTCACCCCGCGTGTTGACCACCCTCGGCGCCATCTCCTCGGAGACGCTGCCGATGATGTTGGCCCCGTGGGTGCTGATCCCGGTGATCCAGGCGCTGCGCGGGACCAGCACCAGTTCGATCAGGATGCTGGCCGCGCGCTCGGCGCTGGCGGTCGCACTGATGGGCGCCGTCAACGCCGTCGCGACCCTGACCGGCTGCCTGGCCGCGATCGTCTGGTGGGCGGCGCACCGTCCGAACAAGCTGTGGTGGCGGTTCACCGGCTGGTGGGCGGTCTGCGCGGTACTGGCCGTGCTGTGGTGGGTGGTGGCGCTGGTCATGCTCGGCCGCGTCAGTCCCCCGTTTCTCGACTTCATCGAATCCTCCGGGGTTACCACGCAATGGCTTTCGCTGACCGAGGTGCTGCGCGGCACCTACAGCTGGACGCCGTTCGTGGCCCCCACCGCGACCGCGGGCAGCTCGTTGGTGACCACGTCGGTGGCGGTGCTCGCGACGACGCTGGTGGCCGCCGGGGGGATCGCCGGACTGACGTTGCGGAGCATGCCCGCGCGCCGGCTGCTGATTGCGATGCTGCTGCTCGGGGTGACGTCGTTGGCGATCGGCTACTCCGGCGGGCTCGGATCCCCGATCGCGCACCAGGTGCAGGCCTTCCTGGACGCGTCCGGCACGCCGCTGCGCAACGTGCACAAACTCGAACCCCTGCTCCGGATGCCGCTGGCCCTCGGCCTGGCCCACCTGCTGAGCCGGGTGCCGCTACCGGGTAGCGTCCCCCGCCCGGTCTGGGTGAGCGCCCTGGCCCATCCCGAACGCGACAAGCGGGTGGCCGTCGGGATCGTCGTGCTGGTCGCCCTAGGCAGCGCAACGTCTTTGGCGTGGAGCGGCCGGTTGACGCCGACCGGGGCGTTCACGGCGATTCCGCAGTACTGGCACCAGGCCGCGGACTGGCTCGACGAGCACAACCAGGTGCCCGGGCAACCCGGGGCCTCCGGCCGGGTACTGGTCGCACCCGGTGCACCGTTCGCCACCCAGACGTGGGGCAACAGCCACGACGAACCGCTGCAGGTGCTGGGCGGGAGCCCGTGGGGCGTACGCGACTCGATACCGCTGACGCCGCCGCAGACCATCCGCGCCCTCGATTCGGTGCAGCGCTTGTTCGCCGCCGGGCGGCCGTCGGCTGGACTGGCCGATACCCTGGCCCGCCAAGGGATTTCCTACGTCGTGCTGCGCAACGACCTGGACCCGGACGCCTCGCGGTCCGCCCGCCCGCTGCTGGTGCACCGAGCCATCGACGGATCGCCGGGCCTGACCAAGGTGGCACAGTTCGGTGAGCCCATCGGCCCCGGTACGTTGCAGGGCTTCATCGCCGACAGCGGGCTGCGGCCGCGGTACCCGGCCGTGGAGATCTACCGGGTCGAGTCCGCAGGCGCAACCCCGAATCCCGGCCAGCCCTACCTGACCGACGCGAACGCGATGGCCCGCGTCGACGGCGGCCCAGAAGCGCTGTTGCGCCTCGACGAACGCCGCCGCCTGCTGGGTCAGCCCCCGCTGGGCCCCATGCTGCTCACCGCCGATGCGCAGCGTGCCGGACTGCCCGTTCCCGTCGTGACCGTCACCGATACGCCGCTGGCGCGCGAGACCGACTACGGCCGCGTCGACGACCACCTGTCGGCCATCCGGGCCCCCGACGACACCCGGCATACCTTCAACCGCGTACTCGACTACCCCGAGCCAGGGGCCCCGCTGGTGTACGGCCAGTGGCCGGGAGGGCGGATAACCACGTCCAGCTCGGCTGCGGATTCGACTGCCCTGCCCAATGTCTCGACCGCCGCCGGGCCCGCGGCGGCCATCGACGGCGATACCTCGACCAGCTGGGTGTCCAACGCCCTGCAGTCCGCGGTCGGACAGTGGCTGCAAGTGGACTTCGACCATCCGATCACCAATGCGACCATCACCCTGACGCCCAGCGCCACCGCCGTCGGCGCGCAGGTCCGCCGCGTCGAGGTATCCACCGTCAACGGCACCCGCACGTTGCGGTTCGACGAACCCGGCACTCCGCTGACGGTCCGGCTGCCACGCGGCGAGACGCCGTGGGTGCGCTTCACGGCGACGGCCACCGACGACGGATCGCCGGGGGTGCAGTTCGGGATCACCGACTTCACCGTCACCCAGTACGACGCGTCGGGCTTCGCCCAGCCGGTGAGCCTGCGACACACCGTCACCGTGCCCGGCCCACCCGCGGGTTCGGCTGTCGCGCAATGGGATTTGGGTGCCGAACTGCTGGGCCGGCCCGGCTGCGCCGACGGGCCGGACGCGGTCCGATGCGCAGCCACGATGGCGATGTCACCCGAGGAACCGGTGAACCTCAGCCGTACGCTGACCGTGCCGGAAGCCATGTCGGTGACGCCGACGGTGTGGGTACGCGCCCGCCAGGGTCCGAATCTGGCCGACCTCATCGCACCCCCAGGCACCGCGCGGGCGCTCGGCGACGCCGACCTCATCGACGTCCTGGGCTCCGCCTACGCCGCCAGCGACGGCGATCCGCGCACCTCGTGGACCGCACCGCAGCGGGTTACCCAGTACCGCTCGGCGGCCAACCTCGAGCTACGACTGCCCAAACCGACCGAGGTGGCCGCGCTGCGGTTGACGCCGAGTGCGACCGAGTTACCCGCCCACCCGACGCTGGTGGCGATCGACCTCGGCGACGGTCCCCAGGTCAGACGACTGGACCCGGACGGGGCGCACACCGTCACGCTGAAGCCACGGATCACCGACGTGGTGAAGTTGTCGATCCTGGACTGGCAAGACGTGATCGACCGCACCGCACTGGGTTTCGATCAAGTCAAACCACCGGGGCTGGCCGAGGTGAGCGCACTGGACCCGCAGGGTCGACCCATCGCGGCCGCCGACGCGGCAGGCAACCGAACCCGGCCGATCACGCTGCCCTGCGGGCGCGGCCCGATCCTCGCCGTCGCCGGACAATTCGTGCAAACCTCGGTCGACACCACCGTCGGCGCCCTGCTGGACGGCCAGCCCATCGCCGCGCACCCCTGCCTGACCGCCCCGCTGCGGCTACCGGCGGGCCAGCAGGAGCTGCTGATCAGCCCCGGCGCCGCCTTCGTCGTCGACGGGGTCCAGCTGGCCGGCCCGTTGATCGACCAAATTCACAGCGCTCCAACCACTCCGGTCAAACGCGAGCGCTGGAGCTCGGCCGATCGACAGGTCGACGTGCCCGGCTCGAGCGCGGCGCGCGTGCTGGTGGTGCCCGAGAGCATCAACCCGGGCTGGACGGCACATCTGTCCGACGGCACCGCCTTGACTCCGGTCACGGTCAACGGCTGGCAACAGGGCTGGGTGGTGCCCGCCAACGCAGCGGGCCCGATCACGTTGACGTTCGCGTCCAACACCCCCTACCGCATCGGGCTGTTCGGCGGGCTGGCTCTGCTGCCAGTGCTCGTGCTGTTGGCGTTCTGGCCGGTGCGCAGGCCGTCACCGCACGCGGCACCCGCGCGAACCTGGCAGCCGACCCCCGTCGTCGCCGCAGTGGCCGTCGTGGCAATGGGTTTCGCCGTTTCCGGGGTGGTGGGGGCGGCGGTCGTCGGCGCCGCACTCTGGGCTCGACATGCGTTGCGTGCTCACCCCGGGTGGTCCGATCGGCTGACCACCGGAGCGGCCGCCGGCGGGCTGATCCTGGCCGGCGCGGCATTGAGCCGGTATCCGTGGCGGTCGGTGGACGGGTACGTCGGCCACGACTGGGGCGTCCAGCTGCTGGCGTTGACCTCGGTGGCCGTGCTGGCCGTGTCGCTGGTGCCGGAGCGGCCAGCACCGAACTGAGGCAAAACGGCCCCGCCGCAGGCTAATCCGCCCGTACCATCGGATCAATGAGCATGACGGTGAACACGGCCGCGGGCGCCATCGACGTGACCGACCTGGGCGTGACACTCATGCACGAGCATGTGTTCATCATGACGACGGAGGTCGCGCAGAACTACCCGGAGTCCTGGGGCGACGGCGCCAAACGCGAAGCCGACGCCATCACCCGGCTCAACGAGTTGAAGGCCCGCGGCGTCGACACCATCGTCGACCTCACCGTCGTCGGGCTCGGCCGCTACATTCCGCGCATCGCCCGCATCGCCGCGGCCACCGAGCTCAACATCGTCGTCGCCACCGGGCTGTACACGTTCAACGACGTACCGATGTACTTCCACTACCGCGGGCCCGGCACCGCGCTCGGCGGCGTCGAGCCCATGACCGAGATGTTCGTCCGCGACATCGAGCGCGGCATCGCCGACACCGGCGTGAAGGCCGCCGTCCTGAAGTGCGCCACCGACGAACCCGGCGTCACACCAGGGGTGGACCGGGTGCTGCGGGCCGTCGCGCAGGCCCACCGGCAGACCGGAGTGCCGATCTCCACGCACACCCACGCCGAGTCCAAGCGCGGCCTCGACCAGCAGCGCATCTTCGCGCAAGAGGGGGTCGACCCGACCCGGGTCGTCATCGGCCACAGCGGCGACACCACCGACATCGCCTACCTCGAAGAGCTCATCGCGACGGGGTCCTACCTCGGGATGGACCGCTTCGGGGTCGACTCGTTCCTCGGCTTCGAGGACCGCGTCGACACCGTCGCGAGGATGTGCGAGCGGGGCCACGCCGAGAAGATGGTGCTGTCCCACGACGCCGCCTGCTACTTCGATGCGCTACCCGAGGCGACCCTGCCCGTCGCGCTGCCCAACTGGCACTACCAGCACATCCACGACGACGTCATCCCGGCCCTGAAGCAACGGGGCGTGACCGACGCCCAACTGACCACGATGCTGGTGGACAACCCCCGCACCATCTTCTCGACGAGAGGCGGCTATTGACGTGGTCGCCGGCGTCGCACCGATCAGCACCCAACTCTGCGCGCTCGCGGCGGCCGAGCCAGACGCACCGGCACTGACCTGCCGGGGCCGCA
>JAHFVB010000556.1 GCA_023264755.1 Mycobacterium sp.
GAACACTTCCCCACCGAGTCCTACGACACCGCAGCGGGTTTCGAACAGCACCGACGCTGGGACAAGGTGCTATTCGAGGCCGGCCTGTCGGTGATCGCGTGGCCCAAGAAGTACGGCGGGCGCGACGCCACACTGCTGCAGTGGATCGTCTACGAGGAGGAGTACTTCCGCGCGGGCGCCCCCGGCCGGGCGAGCGCCAACGGCACGTCGATGCTGGCCCCCACCCTGTTCGCCCACGGCACCCCCGAGCAGCTGGATCGCGTGCTGCCGAAGATGGCCAGCGGCGAGGAGATCTGGGCGCAGGCCTGGTCCGAGCCCGAGTCCGGCAGCGACCTTGCGTCGTTGCGCTCGACCGCCACCAAGGTCGACGGCGGCTGGAAGCTCAACGGCCAGAAGATCTGGAGCTCACGGGCCCCGTTCGGCGACCGGGCCTTCGGGTTGTTCCGCTCCGACCCGACGGCCCAGCGCCACAAGGGTTTGACGTACTTCATGTTCGACCTGCACGCCGACGGAGTGACCGTGCGACCCATCGCGCAACTCGGCGGCGACACCGGGTTCGGGGAGATCTTCCTCGACGACGTGTTCGTTCCGGACGAGGACGTCATCGGCGGCGTGCACGACGGATGGCGCGCGGCGATGAGCACGTCGAGCAACGAACGCGGCATGTCGCTGCGCAGCCCGGCCCGGTTCCTGGCCCCCGCCGAAAGACTGGTACAGACCTGGGCGCAGGACCGCGCTCCCGCCCATGCCGACCGAGTCGCCGACGCCTGGATCAAGGCTCAGGCCTACCGGTTGCACACGTTCGGGACCGTCACCCGGCTGGCCGACGGCGGCGAGCTCGGTGCCGAGTCCTCGGTTACCAAGGTCTTCTGGTCGGAGCTCGACGTCGCACTGCACCAGACCGCGTTGGACCTGCGCGGCCCCGACGCCGAGTTGGTCGATTCCTGGACCGATGGACTGCTCTTCGCATTGGGTGGGCCAATCTATGCGGGCACCAACGAGATTCAGCGCAACATCATCGCCGAGCGCCTCCTGGGCTTGCCTCGCGAAAGCAAGGGGTAACCGGTGAGATTCGACTTGGACGACCAGCAGCGCGACTTCGCGACGAGCCTCGACGGCGCGCTGCGAGCCGCCGACGTGCCCGCCGCAGTGCGCGCGTGGGCAGCCGGCGATACCGGACCGGGGCGCAAGGTGTGGGCGACGCTGGCCGAGCTCGGGGTCACGGCCCTCGTGGTTCCGGAGCACCACGACGGCATCGCCGCCCACCCGGTCGATCTGGTGGTCGCCGCCGAACGGCTGGGCTACTGGGGCGTGCCCGGCCCGGTCTCGGAATCGATTGCGGTGGCGCCGATCCTGCTTGCCGACGACCAACGCTGCGAAGGGTTGGCCTCCGGTGAGCTCATCGCCACCGTGGCCATGCCGCCGCACGTCCCGCGGGCCGTCGACGCCGACACCGCCGGACTGATCCTGCTGGCCGGGGACGGCCAGGTGCGCGACGGCACGGCGGGTCACCCGCATCAGTCGGTCGACCCCGCGCGCCGGTTGTTCGACGTCACGGCCGCGGGCGAGGCCACCGCGGCCGACACCGCTCGGGCCTTCGAGTTCGGCGCACTGGCCACGGCCGCGCAACTGGTCGGCGCGGGGCAGGCCATGCTCGACGCCACGGTCGCCTACGCCAAGCAGCGCACCCAGTTCGGCCGGCTGATCGGGTCGTCTCAGGCCATCAAGCACAAGCTCGCCGACGTGCACATCGCCGTCGAACTGGCGCGGCCGCTCGTCTACGGCGCCGCGCTGTCCCTCGGCGCCGACTCGCCCGACACGGCCCGCGACGTCAGTGCCGCGGCGGCGGCCGCCGCGGATGCCGCCCTGTTGTCGGCGCGGTCGTCGTTACAGGCCCACGGCGCCATCGGCTTCACCCAGGAACACGACCTGTCCCTGCTGCTGCTGCGCGTGCAGGCGCTGCGGTCGGCGTGGGGCGATGCGACGTGGCACCGTCGTCGAGTGCTGGAAGGGCTGACGCGATGAGCCGGATCCGAGAGGGCCGCACATGAGTGAGGAACGCGAACTTCTGCGCCAGACGGTGGGGGCGCTGGTCGAAAGGCATGCGAACCCCGAGGCGGTCCGGCGCGCGATCGAATCCGACCTCGGCTATGACGAGAAGCTGTGGTCGCTGCTGTGCGAGCAGGTGGGGGCGGCCGCGTTGGTCGTCCCCGAGGAATTCGGTGGGGCGGGCGGCGAACTGGGCGACGCCGCGGTGGTCATCGAGGAGCTGGGCAAGGGTCTGGTGCCGACTCCACTACTGGGAACGACGTTGGCCGAGCTCGCCCTGCTGGCCGGCGCCGAGCCCGATGCGGACGCCCTGCAGCGGCTCGCCGAGGGCAGCTCCATCGGCGCCGTCGTGTTCGATCCCGGCTACGTCGTCAACGGTGACGTCGCCGACGTCGTGATTGCGGCCGCCGACGGCACGCTGGTCCGGTGGACCGAGTTCACCGCGCAGCCGGTGACCACGATGGATCCGACCCGACGCCTGGCGCGGCTCGAGCCGAAGACCACCGTCGAGCTCGGGCCCGACCCTGGGCTGGTGGACGTGGCGGCAATCCTGTTGGCCGTCGAACAGATTGGCGCAGCGAGTCGTTGCCTCGACCTGACCGTGGCCTACACCAAGGATCGGGTGCAGTTCGGCCGACCCATCGGCAGCTTCCAGGCACTCAAGCACCGGATGGCCGATCTCTACGTGCTGGTTCAGTCGGCCCGCGCCGTGGTGAACGACGCCGTGGCCGACCCGACTCCGACCGCTGCCGCGCTGGCTCGCGTCACCGCCAGTGAGGCGTTCAGTGCCGTCGCGGCCGAGGCCATCCAGATGCACGGCGGCGTCGCGATCACCTGGGAGTACGACATCCAGCTGTACTTCAAGCGGGCGCACGGCAGCGCACAACTGTTGGGGCCGCCGCGGGAGTATCTGCGCAGCCTCGAGTCCGAGGTGTTCTGAGCTTCCCGTCGGTCCGTGTCGGGCGCTTCTGGTCAGGCGTTCGTGTGGCGTGTTTCCGTCAGGCGCTTCTGATCAACGTTTTCGGTCGGGCGCATCTTGTCTGCGCATTTTGTCGGGGGTGGGCGCTACCATCGAACACATGTTCGATATACCGGTGTTGGATCCGCAGTCCAGCCTGTGATGTCTCAGGACATCGGTGACAGTTCTGCATCAGGACATTGGTGACAGTTGATGTGTCAGGAGTTCGGTGACGGTTTACCTGATTTGGGGCGTGGGCCGCGGGGTCGGCCGTTGCCG
>JAHFVB010000152.1 GCA_023264755.1 Mycobacterium sp.
AAGGACGCGATGAACAAGGCGGTGGAGGGCGGCACGTACGCCGATCCGGTACGAAAGTCGGTGTTCGACACCACGTTCAAGCGAGTCGCGGCGGACCAGTTCGGCTACCTCGAGGCGTTCGAGACCGTGATCGGCCAGTCGAAGATCCAGTTCACCCCGCAGAAGAAGTTCTTCGACACCACCCAGAACTGGGCGGTGGCACTGCAGGACATCTACGGCGGGGACGACGCCGCGACCCGCCTGCGGAGCCTGGCCAAGACCAACACCTCCAAGGTCAACCTCTAGGAGCCCTGGTACCCATGACGACTCAGACCCCCAAGGCGCCCGCGACCTCGCCGCAGCAACCGGCCAGGGCCACCGGGCGCCCGCTGCCCGAGGTGCCCACGTGGCGCCGCAAGCTGCGGCCCTACCTGCTGTCGATCCCCGCCGTGGTGATCGTGATCGGCATCCTCTACCCGTTCGCGGTCGGCGCCTACTACGCCTTCCTGAACTACGCGGCGGTCAACCCCAACCCGCACTTCGTATGGTTCGACAACTTCACGTCGGTGCTCGGCGACCAGGTGTTCTGGCAGAGCGTCAAGGTCACCGCCATCTTCGCGGTGTCCGCCACCGCGGTCGAGACCGTGCTCGGAGTGGGACTGGCGCTGCTGCTCAACCGCTCCAGCATCATCGGCAAGATCTTCGAGAAGGTCTTGATCTTGCCGCTGATGATCGCGCCGGTGATTGCAGGCGTCATCTGGAAGCTGATGTTCAACCCGCAGTTCGGCATCCTCAATCACGTTCTGGGCCTTGGCAACACCTTCGACTGGCTGTCCAGCACCAACGCGCTCTTCTCGGTCGTCCTGGTCGACCTGTGGATCTTCACCCCCTTCGTCGCGATCCTGGTACTCGCGGGCATCCGGTCGCTGCCCAAGGAGCCGTTCGAGGCCTCCGAAGTCGACGGTGCGTCCTGGTTCTACATGTTCCGCAAGCTGATGCTGCCGATGCTGTGGCCCTACATCCTGGTGGCCGTCATCTTCCGATTCATGGACAACCTCAAGGTCTTCGACCACATCTACGTGCTCACCGCCGGCGGGCCAGGGGTGGCCACCCGCACCCTGCAGATCGGGGCGTTCGAGGACTCGATCATCAACCTCGACTACTCCCGGGGCAGCACCTACATGCTGCTGCTCTGGATCCTCGTGTTCATCACCGCGCGCTACCTGGTGAGCGTGCTCGGCAAGGCGCAGCGTCGCGCTGCGGGAGCGGAGTCCTAGCAATGAGTCCAGTCAAGGCTCGATTCTCCCGAGCCGAACTCCTGCCGGGCCAGAAGCGGTTGGGCATCAGCTCGGTGGCCGCCGACGTCGGCCTGGTCGGCTGGTTCATCTTCTCGCTGTTCCCGATCGCCTGGATGGTGATCCTGGCGCTGAAGAACACCGAACAGCAGACCACCACGTACTTCGCGTTCAGCCCCACCTGGACGAACTTCGCCACCGTGCTATCGGACCGGGGCACCGAACTGACCAGCGTGGACGTCAAGGCCGCGCTCGTGACGAGCTTGATCAACTGCGGTGGCGCAGTGATCGTCTCGTTGGTGATCGGCATTCCAGCCGCCTACGCGGCGGGGCGCTGGAAGTACCGGGGCAGCGAGGATCTGATGTTCCAGATGCTGTCGTTCCGGTTCGCCCCCGAGCTCATGGTCATCGTCCCGCTGTTCGTGATCTACAACCAGCTGGGGCTGTTCGACACCAAGGTCGGCATGATCTGGGTGCTGCAACTAGTGACCATGCCGTTGGTCGTCTGGATCCTGCGATCCTACTTCCAGGACCTGCCAGAGGATCTCGAGCACGCCGCCCTGCTCGACGGCTACACCCGGCGACAGGCCTTCGTGATGGTGGCCCTGCCGATGGTGCGGCCCGGCATCGCCGCTGCCGCGCTGCTGGCGTTCATCTTCGCCTGGAACAACTACGTCTTCCCGCTGATCCTGGCCGATACCAACGCGGGCACGGTCACCGTGGCCATCACCAAGTTCCTCGGTGGCGGCGGCCAGGCCTACTACAACCTCACGGCGGCCGCGGCCATCATCGCCGCGCTGCCACCACTGATCCTCGCCCTGACCATCCAGCGTTATCTGGTGCGGGGCCTATCGTTTGGGGCGGTGAAAGCCTGATGGCTACAGTTTCCCTGGCCAACCTGCGCAAGACCTACGGCAAGACCACCGCCGTGGACGGGTTGACCGTCGACATCGCCGACGGCGAGTTCTTCGTCATCCTGGGCCCCAGCGGCGCGGGCAAGACCACCACGCTCAAGTCGATCTCCGGCCTGGTCGACATCGACGGCGGATCGGTGCACATCGGCGGGGTCGACGTCACCCGGGTCGAGCCCTACCACCGCAACGTGGCCATGGCCTTCGAAAGCTATGCGCTCTACCCGCAGAAGACGGTCAGCGAGAACCTGGCCTCGCCGCTGAAGTCCGGCCGCACCGGCAAGTACACCGAGGCCCAACGCGCCGAGCGCATCGGACAGGTGACCACCACGTTGGGAATCAACCACCTGCTCAACCGCTTTCCGCGAGAGCTGTCCAACGGGCAGCGCCAGCGGGTGGCGCTGGGCCGGGTGCTGGTGCGCCCAGCCGACGCCTACCTGCTCGACGAGCCGCTGAGCCATCTCGACGCCAAGCTGCGCGCGGCGATGCGTGCCGAACTCAAACAACTCGGCGCGATGTCGAGCACCACCACGGTCTACGTCACGCACGACTACCAGGAGGCCCTGGCGCTCGGTGACCGCATCGCGGTGCTGCGACACGGAGCGCTAGTACAGCTGGGCACCCCGCAGCAGATCTGGCGGGCCCCCGCCGACACCTTCGTCGCCAGGGCGCTGGGACAGCCCGAGATCAACCTGCTCGACGGTGTCGTCGACGACGGCCGGATTCAGCTCGGGGACGGTTCGTTCGACGTGCCGATACCGGGTGGGGTTCGGTGCGACCGCGCCGATCGAGTGCGGGTCGGCCTGCGCCCCTGCGACGTTCACGTCTCCGATGTGGCATCGGCCACGATTCGCGGACGAGTCGTGCTGGCGGAACGGCTGGGTCGCAACGTCGAGCTCACCGTCGACGTCGCAGGCTCACAACTGATCGTGCTGACCTCCGGCCGGGAGGGCGTCGGGGAAGGGGCGCACATCGGGCTGACCGTCGCCGACTCCGACATTCACGTCTTCGCCGCCGGCGAGGGCGACACTCCTCGGCTCAACGCAGCCGACACCTTGGAGGTAGCCAAGTGACCGCGACGATCGACCGGCCCGCGACCACCACCGCGCAGAGCCTGACGCTGACCGACCTGGTCAAGACCTATGCGTCGCGGGGGCGAGAGCACGTGACCGCGGTCAAGGGCATCGACCTGGCGATCGAACCCGGCGAACTGGTGGCCCTGCTCGGGCCGTCGGGCTGTGGCAAGACCACCACGCTGCGCATGATCGCCGGACTGGAAACCGTGACGAGCGGATCCATCCGCATCGGCAACCGAGAGGTGTCCCAACTGCCGGCAGCCAAGCGCGGCATCGGAGTCGGCTTCGAGAGCTACGCCCTGTACCCGCCGTTGACGGTCCGCGAGAACCTGCTCTACGGCCTCAAGGCGCGCAAGGTGAAGGGCGCCGAGCAGATGGTGGCCTCGATCAGCCGCAGGCTCGAAATGGACGACATGCTGGAGCTGCGGCCGGCCGGGCTGTCCAGCGGTCAGAAGCAACGGGTCGCGTTGGCCCGCGCCCTGGTCCGCAACCCTCCGGTGCTGCTGCTCGACGAGCCGCTTTCCCACCTCGACGCCTCGGCTCGGCAGCGGGTCCGGCGGGAACTCAAGGTCCTGCAGCGGGAATTCGGCTACACGACCATCGTCGTCACGCACGACCAGGTCGAGGCGTTGTCACTGGCCGACCGGCTTGCCGTGATGGATGCCGGTGTCGTGCAGCAGTTCGGCACCCCCGACGAGGTGTTCGACGATCCGGCCAACCTCTTCGTCGCACAGTTCGTCGGCGAGCCGCAGCTCAACGTGCTCCGTGGCGTCACGAAGACCAAGGATGGCCGGACCTGGGTCGAGATCGGATCCCACGCAGGAGGGTTGGCGACATCGGTCACCACCGTCCCCGACGGCACCCGGGTCACGGTGGGCGTCCGCCCGCAAGACTGCGAAGTCACCTCCGAGGCCGACCGCGGCATCACCGCCACGATCGCCTACTTCGAGCACCTGCTCGAATTCGGACTGGCCACCAGCACCGTGGCGGGTATGGAGGAAGGCCTGATCGTGCAAACGCCTGCGGCCGAGTCCTACCAGTCCGAACAGCGCGTCGTAGTCACCGCACCCCCGGAACGCGTCTACCTCTTCGACCTCGACAGCGGAGCACGGTTGCGATGACCAAGCTCTTCAACGATCCGGCCCGCTTCACCGAGGACATGCTCGCCGGCTTCCTCGACGCCAACGCGCCCTACGTCACCGGGGTGCCGGGCGGAGTGGTGCGCGCACACGAGACCCGTCCCGGCAAGGTCGCGGTGGTGATCGGCGGCGGGTCCGGCCACTATCCGGCGTTCTGCGGAACCGTCGGACCCGGCTTCGCCGACGGCGCCGTGGTCGGCAACATCTTCACCTCACCGTCAGCCGAAGACGCCGCCTCGGTGGCGCGCGCCGCCCACGGCGACGCGGGCGTGTTGTTGACGACCGGCAACTACGCCGGTGACGTGATGAACTTCGGGCTCGCAGTCACCCAGCTGCGTAGCGAGGGCATCGCCGCCCACTACTTCGCCGTCACCGACGACGTCGCCAGCGCCCCACGGGGTGACGAGCACGAGCGCCGCGGGATCGCCGGCGACTTCACCGTCTTCAAGTGCGCGAGTGCCGCGGCCGAGGACGTGCTCGAGCTCGCCGACGTCATCCGAGTGGCCGAGAAGTCCAACGCGGCAACCCGCACCCTCGGCGTCGCATTCGACGGCTGCACCCTCCCCGGCGCCGAAGCGCCACTGTTCACCGTCCCCGAGGGACAGATGGGGCTGGGCCTGGGCATCCACGGGGAGCCCGGCGTCGCCGAGCAGGACATGCCCACCGCGGCCAGTCTGGCCGCGACGTTGGTCGACGGCGTGCTCGGGGACAACCCCGACGCCGAATCGCAGCGAATCGCGGTCATGCTCAACGGACTTGGCCGCACCAAGTACGAGGAACTCTTCGTCGTCTGGGGCCGGGTGGCCGAACTGCTGCGCGACCGCGGCTACGTCATCGTCGAACCGGAGGTAGGGGAGCTGGTCACCAGTCTCGACATGGCCGGCTGCTCGCTGACCGTGATGTGGCTCGACGACGAACTCGAACGCTACTGGACCGCGCCGGCGGACACGCCCGCCTACAAGAAGGGCACGGCCCTGCTAGCTGGGGCGGCGGGCGCTCAGCGGACCGACGGTGCAGGCGAAGACTTGGTCACCGCAGTGAATCTGGCGGCGCTGTCCGATGACGACGGCCGCAACGGTGGTCGGTTGGTCGCCCGGGCGCTGGAGGCCATGGCCCAGTCACTGGCCGAGGCCGAGGAGGAGCTCGGGCGCATCGACGCCATCGCAGGCGACGGCGACCACGGCAGGGGAATGGTCAAGGGCTCGGCGGCCGCGCAGGCCGCCGCGACCCACGCGGTCGAGGCCGGCGGCGGCCAAGGTTCGGTGCTCGCCGCGGCAGGCAAGGAGTGGGCGGCCAAGGCCGGTGGCACGTCCGGAGTGCTGTGGGGAGCGCTGCTCAATGCGCTGGGCGCCCGGCTCGGAGATACCGGGCGGCCCGACCCGGCGACCGTTGCGGCCGGCATGCGCGACGGCTATGACGCACTGGTCACGCTCGGCGGGGCCGCGCCGGGAGACAAGACGATGCTCGACGCGCTGCTGCCATTCGTCGAGGACCTCGAGCGCCGGGTCGCGGACGGCGAGCCCTGGCAACAGGCGTGGGCGGTAGCCGCGGACGTCGCGACCGACGCGGCCCGGGCGACGGCGAGCCTGCGGCCGAAGGTCGGCCGGGCCAGGCCACTTGCCGAGCGCAGCATCGGTACCCCCGACGCGGGGGCGACGTCGCTGGCCATGTGCGCGGTCACCGTCGCGAACTGCTTCGCGCTGACGTCCAGAGGAGAACGCTGACATGACAGAGCCGTCCCGTGGCTTGCGGATCGTCGTCGGCTCCGACGATGCCGGATACGAATACAAGGAGGCACTCAAGGGCGACCTGCTGGGCGACGAACGCGTCGCCGAGGTAACCGACGTCGGCGTGGGCGCGGACGAGAACACCGCCTACCCGCATGTCGCGGTGGCTGCGGCGCGCATGGTGGCCGAAGGGCGCGCGGACCGCGCACTCCTGGTGTGCGGCACGGGTTTGGGAGTCGCCATCAGCGCCAACAAGGTACCCGGCATCCGCGCCGTCACCGCGCACGACGGCTTCTCGGTGGAGCGGTCGGTGCTGTCGAACAACGCCCAAGTGCTCTGCTTCGGTCAGCGCGTCATCGGCCTCGAACTGGCGCGCCGCTTGGTCCGGGAATGGCTGGGATACGAGTTCGACCCGCAGAGCTCCTCGGCGGGCAAGGTCGACGCGATCGGCACCTACGAGCCGGCCACGCCCTCCATCGGAGGATGACGATGGCCGACACACTTCTCGAATGTTCGGGTATCACCAAGGGTTTCGGTGGTGTTCCGGTACTCGAAGGCGTCACGCTGCGCCTGGAACCTGGCACGGTGACCGCGCTGGCGGGCGAGAACGGCGCGGGCAAGTCCACGTTGATGAAGATCATCAGCGGGCAGTACAGCGCCGACGAGGGCACCGTCTCGGTGAGTGGCAGCCCGCTGACCCCGGGCAATCCCCGCGACGCCGTCCGCCACGGGGTGGCCATCGTCCCGCAGGAGCTGGCCTCGATCGAGGACATGACGGTCTACGAGAACCTGTTCGTCGGAAGGGAACTGCGCCGTGGACCCTTCGTGAACCGACGCGCGATGATCGCCGAGGCCCGCCAGACGCTGGGACTGTTCGACGTCGCCATCTCGCCGACCGCACGGATGGGCAGCCTGCCCGTCGGGCTGCGCCAGATCGTCGAAATCGTGAAGGCCGCCCGCACCGGCGCCCGCGTGGTGATGCTCGACGAGCCGACGTCGGCGATCTCCGAACGCGAGGTCGAAGGGCTGTACCGCATCGTGCGCCGGCTGCGCGGCCAGGGCGTGGCGATGGTGTACACCACCCACAAGATGGCCGAGATCCGGGCCATCGCCGACCGCGTGGTGGTGCTGCGCGACGGCGGGTTGATCCTGGACACCCCGATCGCCGAGGTGTCGGACGACGAGATCGTCACCGCGATGATCGGCCGCGAACTCGGCACCCTGTTTCCCCCGCGCTCGCAGCCCGGAACCGACACCGTCCTCGAGGTGCGTGGGCTACACGTCCAGGGGGCCGGCGGTCCGGTCTCGTTCTCGGTGCGCGCCGGCGAGGTCGTCGGCCTGGCCGGGCTGGTCGGCGCGGGCCGAACCGAACTGTTGGAGGCCATCTTCGGAGCCCACGCCACCACGGCGGGTGACATCCTGGTGCGCGGGCGGTTGGTCAAGCGAAACCGGCCCGCGGCGGCGATCACCGCGGGGATGGCGATGGTGCCCGAAGACCGCAAGCTCTCCGGGGTCGTGCTGTCGATGAGCGTGCTGGACAACGGATCACTGCCCCGGCTTTCGGCCTTCTCCCTGGCCGGCTGGCTACGCGGGAAGGCCCGCACCAAGGCGGTGTCGGAGGTGATGTCCTCGGTGCGCCTTCGCAGCCGCGGGCTCGGCCAGGAGGTCGGGACGCTCTCCGGCGGCAACCAGCAGAAGGTGGTGCTGGCGCGCTGGCTGACCGGGGACGTCAACGTGCTGTTGCTGGACGAACCCACCCGCGGGGTCGACGTCGGCGCCCGCAGCGAGATCTACCGCATCGTCGCCGATTTCGCGACGCAGGGCATGGCGGTGGTGATGGCGTCGTCGGACATGCTCAAGATCGTCGGCCTGTCTCACCGGGCCTTCGTCATGCGCGACGGTGCCTTCGTCGGCGAGCTCGATCGCGACGCACTCGACCATCCCGAGGTTCAGGAGTCCGTCTTCCGCCTCGCCACCGCGCTCGATGCCAGGACGACGGATCCCACGGAAGAGAAAGCCTCATGACCGCAGAGCTCGACGAGAACGATCGGCCCGCAGAAGCCCCAGCCTCGAGTCACGTCGTCGCATCGCCGGTCACCGGCGAGCCCGTCGCATTGTTCTCCCGGCAGTGGCTCTCCGCCATCCTGCTGCGCTACTCCATGGTGATCGTCGTCCTACTGGTCATCGCGTACTTCAGTTACCGCAGTGCACGATTCGCCACCCCCGACAACCTCATCACCATCCTGGTGGCCGCCGCGCCCTTCGCGCTCATCGCGCTAGGCCAGACGCTGGTGATCCTGACCGGTGGCATCGACCTGTCGGTGGGCAGCGTCATCGCCGTGTCGGCGATGGCGGGCGCGGCCACCGCCAAGGCCAATCCCGGCCAGGTCTGGATGACCGTCGTGGTGTCCATGGTGGTCGGGCTGGTGGTCGGCGCGGTCAACGGAATCCTGGTGTCGCGCATCAACGTTCCGCCCTTCATCGCGACGCTGGGCACGCTGACCGCCGGCTCCGGCCTGGCGTACGTGATCGGCGGTGGCGCACCCATCAACGGGTTGCCCGCGGAGTTCGGCTCGATCGCCAACACCAAGATCCTGGGCTTGCAGATCCCGGTGCTGCTGATGATCGCCGGCATCATTGCGCTGGCCGTCATCATGAAGCGCACCACGTACGGCATGCGCGTCTACGCCGTCGGCGGTAACCGCAACGCCGCCGAGATCGCCGGCATCAACGCCAAGAACGTGCTGTTCAGCGTGTACGCCCTCTCCGGTCTGCTGGCCGGTATCTCCGGGGTGATGCTGGCGTCGCGGGTCATCTCGGGCCCCCCGAACCTGGGGCAGGGCTACGAGCTCGACGCCATCGCCGCCGTCGTCATCGGAGGCGCCAGCCTGATGGGCGGCCGCGGCAGCATCTGGGGAACCGCGTTGGGGCTCTTCATGATCATGACGTTGAACAACGGTCTCGACATCTTGGTGGTGCCCGCCTACTGGCAGGACGTCATCAAGGGCGTGCTCATCGTCGCGGCGGTCGCCGTCGACGTGTGGTCCACCAGGAGGCGCACCTGACCGAGCAGGAACCGCCCGAAGCCGCAGAAGTCTTTACCTTCCAACCAGAAAGAGAGCACCGATGAGATTCCCCACCAAGATCGCGGCCGTCGCCTCGGCGGCGGCGTTGGGCCTGGGCCTGAGCGCCTGCGGCGCAGGCGACACCACGGCCAACAAGGACACCAAGCGCATCGGCGTCACGGTGTACGACATGAGCTCGTTCATCACCGCGGGCAAGGAGGGCATGGACCAGTACGCCAAGGACAACAACATCGAACTGGTGTGGAACTCGGCCAACCTCG
>JAHFVB010000557.1 GCA_023264755.1 Mycobacterium sp.
GGTGTTGATCTCGTTGATCACCGGCCCGGCGTCGGTCAGGAAGAAGTCGACGCGGGCCAGGCCCTGGCAGTCGATGGCCTGGAAGGCGCGGATCGCCAGCTGCCGCACTTCGTCGGCGAGCGCGTCGTCGACCTTGGCGGGCACGTCGAGTTCGGCACCCTCGTCGAGGTATTTGGTGGCGAAGTCGTAGAAGGCGTCCTCACGCCCGCGCACCCCGGCCACCCGAATCTCGCCGAGCGTGCTGGCTTCGAGCCTGCCGTCCGGGAATTCCAGCACTCCGCATTCGATTTCGCGACCGGGTACCGCGGCCTCCACGATCACCTTGGGGTCGTGGCGCCGGGCGAATTCGATCGCCGAGGCCAGCTGATCCCAGGACGTGACCCGGCTGACTCCGATCGACGAGCCGCCTCTGGCCGGCTTGACGAACACGGGTAGTCCGAGCCGTTCGCGCTCCTCGAGTTCGAGCGTTTCCACGCCGCGGCGGAGCACCACCTGGTCGCCGATCGGCAGGCCTTCCGCGGCCAGCAGCTTCTTGGTGAACTCCTTGTCCATGCCGGCGGCGCTGGCCAGCACCCCGGCTCCGACGTAGGGCACGCCGGCCAGTTCCAGCAGGCCTTGGATGGTTCCGTCCTCGCCGTAGGGGCCGTGCAGCACGGGGAACACCACGTCGACGGAGGCCAGCAGTTCACCGGCGCCGCCCGGTCCGAGCGACAGTAGTTCGCCGCGGCGGCCGGGGTCGGCGGGCAGCGCCAGGGCCTGTCCCGACGACCCGCTGACCTGGGGCAGCTGACCGTCGGTGATGGCCAGGGTCTCCGGCCGAGCATCGGTGAGCACCCAGGAACCGCCCGGCGTGATGCCGACGGCGGTGACTTCGAACCGTTCGGGGTCCAGGTTGCGCAGGATGCTGCCTGCCGAAACGCAGGAGATGGCGTGTTCGGAACTGCGGCCGCCGTACACCACGGCGACGCGCGTGCGGGGGGTCACAAGACAATGAGGCTACCGTGCCCGGCCCAACCTCACGACGCGCACACGTGGGTAGCGGTCGGTTTACTGCAGGGCCTGCTCGATGTCGGCGATCAAATCGTCGGCGTCTTCAATGCCCAACGACAACCGCGCGAATCCGTCGGGCACGGCATCGCCCCAACGCGCCCGACGATCGATCGAGGTATGGATACCGCCGAAGCTGGTCGCCGAGACCAGCAGTGCGCTGCGCTCGACGAGCCGGTGTACCGCGGCGGCGTCGGCCAATTCGAAGGAGACCAGGCCACCGAAGCGCCTCATCTGCCTACCGGCCACCTCGTGGGCGGGATCCTCGGGCAGGCCGGGATACCGCACCGAGCGCACGGCCGGGTGGTCGCGCAGCACGAGCGCCATCGCCATGGCGTTGTGGCACTGGCGTTCGAAGCGCAGCCCCGCGCTGCCCAGGCTGCGCAGCGCCAGCCAGGCCTCGAACGGCCCGAGGATGGCCCCAGCCAGCAGGCGTTCGCGTTCGACGGCGGCCATCAGCTCGGCGTGACTGCCTGCGACGTATCCGGCGATCAGGTCGCTGTGCCCCGAGAGCGCTTTCGTCGCACTGGCCACCACCAAATCCGCGCCTAACGAAAGCGGTTGTTGCCCAAGGGGTGTCGGGGTGGTGTTGTCGACGACCAGGGTGGCTCCGCGACTGCGGCAGGTCATCGCCAGCCGGTGCAGGTCGACCACGTCGAGGGTGGGGTTGACCGGAGTCTCCGCCATGACGACGTCGGCGGACTCGGCGGCAGCACACATGTCGGCGGCACACACTTCGCGCACCTCGACGCCCAAAGGCGCGAGGTACTCCGTCGCGTACCGGCGCACCTGGTAATAACCGTCGGAGGGGACCACCAGGGTCCGCCCCGGTTTGGCGAGGACGCGCAAGACCGACGTGATCGCCGCCATCCCCGAACCGAAGGCCAACGCCAGACCGGCCCCCTCGAGCTCGGCGAGTGCCGACTCCAGCTGCCGCCAGGTCGGATTCGAGCTGCGCCCGTAGAAGTCCAGGGGTTCCGACTCGTCCGGCGATAGATGGTAGGCCGCGGCCGGCACCGGCGGCGACGCGACGGGTTGACCCGGAACATGTTGGGCGGCAGATGCTTTGACCGTTCGCGTGGAGTCTCCGTACTGTCCGGTCATCGGATCACTCCGGCTTCGTGGTGCGCCCGAGCAGCAAGGCCACGGCCTCGTACACCGACAACCCCTGGTGGCACACGCGGTTGACCGCATCGGTGAGCGGCATCTCGACGTCGTAGCTGTCGGCCAGGGCGAGCACCGACTGACACGACGTGACGCCCTCGGCGACGTGGCCGTCGGCGGCCGCCAACGCAGACTCCATGGTTCCACCCTTGCCGAGGCGTTCGCCGAAGGACCGGTTCCGCGATTGCGGCGACGTACAGGTCGCCACCAGGTCACCGACGCCGGCCAGCCCGGCCAACGTCGTCCCCTTGGCGCCCAGTGCGATTCCCAATCGCATGACCTCGGCGAGCCCACGCGTGATGATCGCGGCCCTGGTGTTCTCCCCCAGCCCGACGCCCACCGCCATCCCGCACGCCAGGGCGATGACGTTCTTGCACGCCCCGCCGATCTCCGCGCCGACGACGTCGGCGTTGGTATACGGACGAAAGTAAGGAGTGGACAGGGCGCGCTGCAGCGTCACCGCACGCCCGGAGTCAGAGCAGGCGACGACGGTGGCCGCCGGCTGTTCGGCCACGACCTCACTGGCGAGATTGGGTCCGGTCACGACGGCGATGCGCCCAGGGTCGGCCCCGGTGACCTGTCCGATGACCTGGCTCATCCGCAACAGGGTGTTCAGCTCGATGCCCTTGGCCACGCTCACCAGCGTCACGTCGCCACCGATGTCGGACCGCCACGTTTCGAGGTTGGCCCGCAGGGTCTGAGAAGGAACCGCCAGCAGGACGGTGCACGCACCGTCCAAGGCTTCGGCGGCATCGCTCGTCGCCCGGATGGACGCGGGAAGTTCGACGGACCCCAAGTAGTTGGAGTTACGGTGAGTCTCGTTCAATTCGGCCGCGAGTTCCTGACGTCGCGCCCACAGCGTGACGGAGTTCCCCGCATCGGCGAGCACCTTCGCCAGTGCGGTGCCCCAGGCCCCCGCTCCCATCACCGCCACCTCGATCACGGCTCCAAATCTAGCCTGCGCAATCCGCACGCTTCGAAAGTGCTGTTGGGCGGAGTGCGCCGAGGTGCCGGCTGGCAGGATGGGCGTTCATGAACGGGCAATCCACCGGCGCGTCGGTGGAC
>JAHFVB010000558.1 GCA_023264755.1 Mycobacterium sp.
CGCCGTTGGCGAAGGATGGGCAATTTCCGAATTGGCCGGCGCTGCTCGACGACTTTCGCTTCCACTGGACCGCCGCGCCCGGTACCGACCTGCTGAGCGGTCCCGCGGTGATCGTGCGCGCCTACACCGAGTCCTACGAGATTGCCTCAATGACGTTCGACATCAAGAGCGTCTACCCGGGGTTCATGCGCGCCACGCCTGAGAACCAGTCCAGAGACGGCGACTTCCTCAACGAATTGATCGGAATCCGGCCGCTGTGGCCCTACGAGCGCGACAAGCCACCTCCAGGCGTAGCGCACTTCGGCTTCAACACCGACCATCTGCTCGAACTCGCCCCGACCGGCAACGGTTATCGCGCCATCGTGTGTACCGGTTCTTACTCCAACTTCATCAAGAGCACAGTCCAACCGGATGCTTATTTTTCCGCAGCGTCTCAGGTCACCACAGACGGTGTTCACCCAACCGATCCGTATCCGGTCGATGCGTTCTCAGGCGTGTCAGTGCGTCAAATCGTGTTCACTCAGCACGATCCGCGCATCCCGGCCGATGCGCCTGCGCCCGTCACCACCGCCCAACGTGGACCAGCGCCCGCACCGCAGATCGACGTGTTCGGCAACTGGTTCGTCACGGCGTCGAGCACCACTGGTTGGGGCCCGGCCGTATCGGACACGGACACCTTCCCCTCGGTTGAGCTCACGAAGCGTTGCAGCGATGCGATGCCCGACGACGAGGCCCAACGGCGCGCGATCATGACCGGTTACAAGAAACAACCGTTGCCGCACGGTGACGCGGTCCCGGGTTGGCCACTGAAAGTTGAATAGCAAACTCGACGCGTCCGACAGCGAGGTCGGACGAGCGAAGTTCGAATCAGCCTAGGTACTAGCGGATTCCGGGCCGCCACTATGCCGCGCAGCCGGTTGCGACGGAGGCTGGCCCGCCCCCGAGGCGCCGGGCTGGGCCTCTACGCGGTGCGCCTGCTGAGCGTCGGGACGAGCATTCGGATCGCCCGCTCCGGGTCCGCCCGCGCCATGTTCTGCCGACCCACCCTGCTCGGCGAGCTGCGTAACGCCCTGCATCACCTGCTGGGGGATTTGTCCCAGCGTCTGACCCAGCCCTTGGACGCCCTGTCCGACCGACTGCACCGCCGAGCCGACCTGTTGACCAATCTGGCTGAGCACCTGACTCAAGCCCTGGCCGCCGGATGAAGCGCCAGCACCCGCGGCGGCTCCCGCTGGACCAGCCGATGCGGCGCCAGCACGTGCGGCGGCCGCCCCGGGACTCGCCGATGCGGCGCAAGCACCTGACGTGCTGGGCGCACCCGCTGAGCTTGGCGCCCCCGACGACCCGCCCGCACTAGGTGCGCCTCCGCCGCCCGGCGTCATGGGCGCCCCGAATGCGGGGCCGGCAGGGGCTGGACTGTCGTTGCCGGGCTGCTGGTCACTCAAGGGCCCCGAACCCGGCGTACCGCTCGGCTCATCACCGAAGGCCTTCAGCGTCGACTTGAGGTCGGCGGCGCTCTGTTCATCGCCACCGGTGTACAGGTGGTGGGCTTTCTTGAGCTTCCCAGCGAGTTCGTGGCCCGCTTGCTCCGTCGTCTTTAGGGCACCGGCACGGCTCTCGATCGTCCCGCCGAGCGCAGCGCTGACCTGGGAGGCGATCTTGCCCAACGACTCCGCCACCTCGCTGGCTTGCGGCGCCCCCGCACCCATCAGTTGGGACAACCCACCAGCAACGTCGGTGTGAATGTCGGACAGCGGGCTCAAGCCGGCGCCGTCCAGGTAGAACTTGCCCATCTGAATCCTCCCCGGGTCGTCGCGGTAGCGCTGCAATGCGCGCGCTTGCTGCTGGCAATCTTATTGACTTAGCGGGGCCGTTGGCTGCACCAGATGTTTCGCGGCGACCGGCAGCCTCCTCGATCAGTCCCTCGTCAGCCGTTCGGCCTCGACGTCGGCGGCCGGCCGGCTTGGCGGCGGCAGGGGTGCGACGGCGGTCGCCTCGGCCAACGAGTCGTCGGATAGGGCGGCGTAGGTGCCGATGCCGCTGGCCTGTTCCGATATCCGTCCGACCGTTTGCACCACTTCGGGCAGCGACTGTGTCGGCTGATCACCTTGGGGCTCTGCCCGGCCGAGCGCGTCGGCGACGCCGCTGGATTCGGCGGCCCCGATGGTGCCCGACGCATCGTGTGGCGGTGCCGCAGTGGGAGCGATCGGCGGCGCCATCGGACTCGACGCGGGAGCGGGGTCCGCCGCGATCGGGGTACCCGATGACCCCGTCGCAATCGGCGTGCCCGATGACCCCAAGGCCGCATTGCCGGGCATCGCCTCGGCGACCGCCCGGACGGATTCGGCTCCGCCTTCGTCGCCGCGGGCGTAGGCCCGCACCGCCCGGCCCAGCCGCTCGGCAAGCTCACCGCTGGTGTGTGCGGCGGCCTTCAACGCTCCGTGGCGCGCCTCGAGCACCTTGCCGAACGCGCCCGTCGCCCCGGCGCCGATGGCTCCGTGCACCGCGTCGACACCTGCTTCCTTGGCCGTCGCGGATCCCAGTGCGCCGTGGAGTTCCGTCGCGGCGTCGGCGTGAAGCCGCGAAAGCTTGCGCACGCCATGCAGGTCGACGCGGAACGGATCGAAGCTCACGGGCCGGCGTTTCCTCCTCGGTGATTGGCAACGATTCTACGGCCGCCAAACCCGCTCCGGCTCGGCAATTCTGGTTTGCCGGGGGACGCTACGCTGGCCGACATGTGGGTAACGATCGGAAAGGTCGCTTTGCTGGCCTTCTTGGTGGTGGCCGTGCTCGTGTTCGTCGCCGTCTTAATCTACAAGGCCCGCGCTCGCGGAGGGTTCAGGTATCAGGATCCGATCACCTATGGGGCTCTCGGTGGCGCGATGCCGCCGACTCCGTTGCCGGACTGGGCGAACGAGGCCGACGACCCCGACGCCGGTCAGGACTTCCCGAAGCGCTGACTGGTCAGCGCGGCGTACTGACCGCTGAATCCTTGTACCCGCGCGCCGATCGCGTTGAGCTGCGCGTTCGAGCGGGTGATGATCTCGATGAGCTGATCGGTGGCCTGTTTGACGACGGGGTGCAGCACGGCGTCTTGATCGGCTTCCCGAGGAACGCTGCCGGCGACGTCGACCACCCACTGGCGTAGCCCGTCGAGCTCGTGACGACCCGCGGCCACCACTGCGGCCGCCTCGTTCATGTGGGTGGCGATCCGCTTGTCCAGTTCGGCCAGCGCACCCAGCAGCTGCCGGTGCTCGGCGTGGACGGCCCCGTAC
>JAHFVB010000559.1 GCA_023264755.1 Mycobacterium sp.
GACCAGCGGAAGCAAGGGCCTGCACCTGTACGCTCCGCTGGCCGACCCGGTCAGCTCGCGGGGGGCGTCGATCCTGGCGAAGCGGATTGCCCAGCAACTCGAGCAGTCCATGCCCAATCAGGTCACCGCGACCATGACGAAGAGTCTGCGCTCCGGCAAGGTCTTCCTGGACTGGAGTCAGAACAGTTCGGCCAAGACCACGATTGCGCCGTACTCAATGCGTGGCCGCGAGCAGCCCACCGTGGCCGCTCCCCGCACGTGGGAGGAACTGGCGGATCCGGACTTGCATCACCTGACGTTCGACGAGGTGCTCGCGCGGGTCGAGGCCGACGGCGATCCGCTCGCCGAGCTCGACGAAGATGTCCCGCTCCCAGACAAACTCACGACCTACCGGGGGATGAGAACTCCGGGTCGGACGCCCGAGCCCGTGCCGGCCAAGGGGCCGGCGGTCGGGGACGAGGCGGACGGTCGCGGGTCCGGCGACACCTTCGTCATCCAGGAACACCACGCGCGACGGCTGCACTACGACTTCCGGCTGGAGCGCGACGGTGTGCTGGTGTCGTGGGCGGTGCCGAAGAACCTGCCGACCACGACGTCGGTGAATCACCTGGCCGTGCATACCGAGGACCACCCGCTGGAGTACGCGACGTTCGAGGGTTCGATTCCCAAGGGCGAGTACGGCGGTGGGGAAGTCATCGTCTGGGACTCCGGAACATATGAGGCGGAGAAGTTTCGCGACCACGGACCCGATGGGCCGGAGAAGGGCGGCGAGGTGATCGTGACGCTGCACGGCTCGAAGGTCTCCGGCCGGTACGCGCTGATCCAGACCGGCGGCAAGAACTGGCTCGCGCACCGCATGAAGGAGCAGCCCGTCACCTCGTTGGACGACATGGCGCCGATGCTCGCCACCCACGGCTCGGTCGCCACGTTGTCGTCGCTCGTCTGGGCGTTCGAAGGCAAGTGGGACGGCTATCGAATGCTGGTCGAGGTGGACCATGGTCGCCTGCGGTTGCGTATGCGTAGTGGTCGCGACGTCACCCACGAGTACCCGCAACTCGAGGCGTTGGCCGGCGACCTCGCCGATCACCACGTGATTCTCGATGGGGAAGTCGTTGCGCTCGATGACACCGGGGTGCCGAGCTTCGAGCAGATGCAGAACCGGGCCCGCTCCACCCGCGTCGAGTTCTGGGCCTTCGACATCCTGGAGTTGGACGGGCGAGCCCTGTTGCGCGCCAAGTACTCCGACCGCCGCAAGCTGCTCGAAGCCCTGGCGGCCGGCGGCGGGCTGATCGTCCCGGAGCAGTTGCCCGGTGATGGGGCCGCCGCGCTGGAGTACGCCCGCCAGCACCGCTGGGAGGGCGTCGTCGCCAAGAAACGCGACTCCACCTATCAGCCCGGGCGGCGCTCGCAATCCTGGATCAAGGACAAGCTCTGGCTCACCCAGGAAGTCGTGATTGGCGGCTGGCGAGCCGGTGAAGGTGGGCGGACCAGCGGCATTGGCGCGTTGCTGATCGGAGTCCCCGAGGACGGAGGACTGCACTTCGCGGGCCGGGTCGGCACTGGCTTCACCGAGCGCGACCTGGCCAACCTCAAGGAGCAGCTGAAACCGTTGCATGCCGAGCAATCACCCTTCACGACAAGGCTTTCCGGACTCGACGCCAAGGGCGTGACGTTCGTCGAGCCGACCCTGGTCGGGGAGGTGCGCTATAGCGAGCGGACCTCGGACGGCCGGTTGCGCCAGCCCAGCTGGCGGGGGCTTCGCCCCGACAAGTCACCCGAAGAGGTGGTGTGGGAATGACGGTTGGAATGTCAGCCGAGTGCTTGAATCTCGGTCGCCAGGTGCACCTGGCTAGCCGCCCACGACGCCAAAAGGGTTAGACCGTCCGCGGTCGCCGTGCCCGCGGGCGCGGTGTAGACGTTCAGGCGCAGGCCAGGGTCGGCAGATAGCTCCATCGACTCGACGTCCAGGTCGAGCTGGCCCACCACCGGATGGTGCAGACGCTTGCGTCCGGACCGGTGGAGCCGAACGTCCTGAGACGCCCACCGCTGCCGGAACAATTCACTGCGTGTCGACAACTCGCCGACCAGGGCGATCAGTTCCGCGTCGTGCGGATTGCGGCCGGCCTCCATGCGTAGCTTCGCGGCCACGTCGCGGACGATTTGGTCGTAGTCGACGAAGAACGTCCTTGCCGCTTCGGGATCCAGATACACGAACCGCGCGGTGTTCGCCGGCCGTCGCGAGTCGGCCAGCACCGGCGAATACAGTGCGCGGGCAAGTTGATTCGTGGCCAGCACGTCGTAGCGGCTGTTGCAAATCCACGCCGGCGCAGTGATGGCGTCGAGCACCTGCTGAAGTGCCGGTCGCACCGTCACGGCGGGTCGCCGGCGGCGTGGACCGCTGGGCGCCCTGGACTGCCGCGCAAGGTGGAATAGGTGATCGCGCTCGGCCTCGTCGAGTTGCAAGGCGGACGCCAACGCGTCGAGCACCCCGTCGGAGGCGCCGGCGAGGCTGCCGCGCTCCATGCGCACGTAGTAGTCGACCGATACTCCTGCCAGTAGGGCTACCTCTTCGCGACGCAGACCCTTGACCCGGCGGTTGCCACCGTACGCGGGCAGTCCAGCCCGCTCGGGTGCAATCCGCGCGCGACGCGAGCTCAGGAATTCCTTGATCTCGGTGCGCAGCTCCATCGTGGACACGCCTTCACCGTAGGCCCCGTCCGCAGGCGAAGGGAGGTTCTGTTGGTACCCCGATGGCAACACAGACGGCCACCCGGACGGCCGTGCACCCCTCACCCGCGGCAGGCGCCCAGCGTCGTAGCAGGACAACGCCCGCGTCGACGCCTAGGCACCCGAAGCAGTGGTGGCTATGCCACCGTCGACCGGGATGATGGCGCCCGTCAGGTAGGACCCGGCCCGACTGGCGAGGAACACGGCGATACCCGCCATGTCGTCGTCGCGGCCGATCCGGCGTAGCGGGGCCGAGGCCGCGATGGCATCGCCGAACTCGTCGAGGGTGGCCGCCATCATGTGCGACGGGAACGGTCCTGGGGCGACCGCGTTCACCGTAACGTGCTGCGGGCCCAACTCCTTGGCAAGCACTCTGGTGAGTTGATGCAGTCCCGCCTTGCTGCTGGCGTACGAGTAGTTGGGCGACTGGGCGACGTGGATGGCGGCGATACTGCCGATGTTGATGATCCGTGCGGGGTCCTCGGCGGTGCCCGCGGCGCGCAGTGCCGGGAGCAGCGCCTGCACCAGCCGGAACGGCGACTTGAGG
>JAHFVB010000153.1:0-2947 GCA_023264755.1 Mycobacterium sp.
CGTCGGCCCGGTACCGGCGTGAACCTGGCCACCACCGAGACCATCGGCGAACGATCCATCACGGGCGGTTGCCTGGCGATCACCGCGTTCGAGGGCACCGCCGCACATGCCGACAGCAGGCTCGCCGAAACCAGCGCGGTGCTGACGGCGCACGACGGTACCGCGTTGGGCGAGGAGCCGGCGCGGGCGTGGGAGCACGGTCGGTTCGCCGCGCCGTACCTGCGGGACTCGTTGCTGTCCGCCGGGGCGCTGTGCGAGACCCTGGAGACGGCGACCAACTGGTCGCAACTCGGGGCGCTGAAGGCCGCGGTGACCGAGGCACTCACGACGTCCCTCTCGGAAAGCGGCACTCCGGCCTTGGTCTTGTGTCACATTTCCCACGTGTATCCCACCGGTGCGTCGCTGTACTTCACCGTCGTCGCGGCGCAGCGCGGAAATCCGATCGAGCAGTGGCGCAGGGCCAAGGTCGCGGCGTCCGACGCGATGGTTCGGTGCGGGGCGACCATCACTCATCACCACGCGGTCGGTGCCGACCATCGGCAGTGGATGGGCGACGAGGTGGGCGAGCTCGGTGTCGAGGTGCTCAAGGCCGTCAAGGGTGTGTTGGACCCGACCGGAATCCTCAACCCCGGCAAGCTGATCCCGTGACGATCGGCCGCGTCACCGTCCTGACGAATCCCGCGTCCGGACACGGCTCTGCGCCGCACGCGGCCGAACGCGCGATTGCGCAGTTCCATCGCCGCGGGGTCGACGTCGTCGCCGTCGCGGGTACCGACGCCGAGCACGCGCGCCGGCTTGTCGAGGGGGCCCTCGAACGCGGCATGGACGCCCTCGTCGTGGTGGGCGGCGACGGCATCGTGGCGCTGGCCTTGCAGGTGATCGCCCAAACCGACGTCCCGCTGGGCCTCATCCCGGCAGGAACGGGCAACGACCATGCCCGTGAGTTCGGGATTCCCACGACGGATCCCGCGGCGGCGGCCGACATCGTCGTCGACGGCCGCGCCGAGACCATCGACCTCGGTCGCATCCGTGGCGCCGACGGCACCGACCGCTGGTTCGGCACCGTGATGGCGGCCGGCTTCGACTCCCTGGTGACCGACCGGACCAACCGGATGCGCTGGCCACACGGTCGGATGCGCTACTACGTCGCCATGGTCGCCGAGCTCTCCAAGCTACGGCTACTGCCCTTCCGACTGACGTTCGACGGAGGCGAAGAGCTCGTCACCGACCTCACCTTCGCTGCGTTCGGCAACACGAAGAGTTACGGCGGTGGGATGTTGATCTGCCCGGACGCCGACCACTCCGACGGTCAGCTGGACGTGACGATGGTCCAGTCGGCGTCGCGGACCAAGCTGCTCCGGTTGTTCCCGACGGTCTTCAAGGGCACGCACACGGCGCTTGACGAGGTGCGCACCGCGCGGGCCAAGGTGATCACCGTCGAATGCCTGGCCACGCCGAAGATCAGGGCCTATGCCGACGGCGAGCTGGTGTGCCCGCTACCCGTCGAGGTCTCCGCGGTGCCCGGCGCGCTGACCATCTTGCGGCCGTAGCGGGGCTTAGCCGACCCCGCGGTTGAGCCAGCTGAGCTCACCCAGATCGCCGCCACCGCGATACGGCTCGAGCGCGTCGTCCCAGGCCGTGCCGAGCACGGTGTCGAGTTCGGCGGCCAGGGCGTCGGCGCCCGAGGCCATCATCGAACGCAGCCGCATCTCGCCGACCATCACGTCGCCGTTGGCACTCATCACTCCGCTCCACAGGCCGAGTTGGGGGGTGTGGCACCAGCGGTAGCCGTCGACGCCCTCGCTGGGGTCTTCGGTCACCTCGAAGCGCAACACCGACCACGAGCGCAACGCACTAGCCAGCTGAGCACCGGTCCCGACCGGCCCACGCCAGTTCGTGACGGCACGCAGCTGCCCCGGCATGGCCGGTTGTGGCGTCCACTTGAGGTTCGCTCGCGCCGACAGGGTCGACGAAAGCGCCCACTCGACATGTGGACATACCGCCGCGGGCGAGGCGTGGACGTAAACCACACCGGTCGTCGCGTCGGCGAACTGGTTCGACGCACGCATCATCTGCTCCTTCGGCTTCCACTAGGGACGTCTTCCCCAACGACCTGGTGGCTCCGAAAAGGAGATTGCATTTGAGTTGTGCCTGTGTCGTGCGTGTTCATTGTGCCCTGTGGGGCCACTGTTGCGCTAGTGTGCTCCGAAATCTCTCAGCACTCCATCAGAGAGCGCCGGCCAGAGCGGGTACGCCCAGTCCCCGAAGTCACGGTCGGTCAGCACCACCAAGGCCAGGTCAGCCACGGTATCGACCCACAGAAACGTGCCCGACTGACCGAAGTGCCCGAACGTCGAGCCGGAGTTCTGCGAGCCCGTCCAATGTGGCGACTTCCCGTCGCGCAGCTCGAAGCCCAGCCCCCAGTCGTTGGGCCGCTGCACGCCGAAGCCCGGCAACACGCCCGGCAACCCGGGGAACTGCACCGTCGTCGCCTCCGCGTGCAGCTCCGGCGAGACCAGGGTCGGACGCATCAGCTCGCGCGCGAAGCCGACCAGGTCCGCCACGCAGGACTGGACCCCGAAACCCGCGGCTTCGACCCCGCCGACCATGGTCGTCGAGCCCAGTTCGAGGGGCTCGACGACGGCCTCGCACAGATACGTCTCGAACTCGATGCCGGTGGCCTGCTGCACGGTCTGCGCCAGCACCGTGAACCCGTAGTTGGAGTAGATGCGGCGCTGCCCCGGCCGCGCCTGCACCTCCGCCGTCCTCATCGCCAGCCCGGAAGCATGTGCGAGCAGATGACGCACGGTCGAACCCGGCGGACCGGCCAGGGTGTCGAGCTCGACGGCCCCCTCCTCGACCGCCACCTGTACGGCGCGTGCGACGAGCGGTTTGGTCACCGAGGCCAGCGCGTACGGGCGACCGGAGTCTCCGTATTCGGCCACCA